>JBEIPS010000101.1:0-7134 GCA_040376915.1 Hylemonella sp. | reverse complement strand
CGGGCGTGGCCATCACATGGCCCACAGGGTCTTCTTCCCAGGGGATGGGATGGTCGGTACCAATCATGATCTGGGCTGTGCCCACTTCGGCTGCCAGGTGGCGCAGCGCCTCACCGGTAAACACCAGAGAGTCAAAGTAGATCTGGCGCAGGTACTCGGTGGGCTTTTTCTTGAGCACGATGTCCGGGTTGCAGTTCTGGGGCGAGACAAAGCAGCCGCGGTCCATGCGCGGCGCATACGAGCCCAGAAAGCCACCACCGTGCGCACCCAGCACTTTGAGCTCGGGAAACTTGTCGAAAACACCTTCAAAAATCAATTTTTGTAGCGCAATCGTCGTGTCCAGCGGATTGCCGATCACATTGGACAGCCAGCCATTGCCCTTGAGCCGCGCCGCGAGTTCGGGCGTGCTCTGCGGGTGGATGAAGAGCATCACACCCAGCTCCTGCGCCTTGGCCAGCACGGGGTGGTAGACCGGGTTGGCGAAGTCGTCACCGGCCACGCTGCCGCCGATGGCCGCGCCCTTGAGGCCGTATTTCTTCACCGCCTCCTCCAGCATCTGCACGGCAAGCTCGGGGAACTGCATGGGCAGGGAAGCGAAGGCGGCCAGGCGCTTGGGATGGTTCGCGCACAGTTCGGCAAAACTTTCGTTGTGCACGCGGCAGATGGCCTCGGCCGTCTCTCGGTCCTTCTTGTACCAGAAGGGGTTGATGCTGAGCACCTGCAGGTCGATGCCCATGGCGTCCATGGCCTCGAAGCGCGCGGCCAGTTGCTGTTCCACCTGCAGAAAATGTTCGGGCACGCCCTTGACCGGGGGCAGCACGCCCTTGGCTTCGGCACCCATGAGGTCCAGCCCGGCCTGGAAATAGCAGTGCGCGTGTGCATCCACCGTGCGGGCGCGCTTGCCGCGGATGATCACCGGCGCGCGGCCCGTGGCAGTGCTGCTGCTGCCGCCGCCGGGCACGATGGGCAGGCCCGCGCAGCTGCAGAACCAGAAGCCGTTGCAGCCTTGGGCGTGGGATTTGGGAGAGAGCCAGTTCTTGAGCATGGGGTTCAGGTTTTTGAATTCGTTTCTGCCGCTGCGCGCTCGATGGCGCGCACCATGCGTGTCTGGGCGCCGCAACGGCACAGATGTTTTTCCAGGCCCGACACGATGTCGTCGCGGCTGGGCTGGGGCATGCGCGCCAGCAGCGCGCAGGCCGAGGTGATGATGCCGGCCACGCAATAACCGCACTGCGCGGCGCGCTCTTCGATGAAAGCCGTTTGCACCGGGTGCGGATGGGCCGGTGTGCCCAGGCCTTCGAGTGTGGTCACCTGCCTGCCCTGGATGGACCAGACCGGCAGGTTGCAGGAGGTCTGGGGCTGCCCGTCCACCAGCACCATGCAGGCGCCGCATTCGCCCTGGCCACAGCCGAACTTGGGACCGCTCAGCGCCAGCTCGTCACGCAGCACCGAGAGCAGCGTGGCCTTGCCATCGCCGTCGAAGTGCACGGCCTGCCGGTTCACATGGAACATGGTCTTCCCGGCTTCGCTCATGCGGCCTCCGCGGCGTGGACGGCACGCAGCAGCGTGTCGGGGCTCAGGGGCAGCTCGCGTACGCGCACGCCCAGCGCGTCGTACACGGCATTGGCCAGCGCGGCGGCAACAGGGCCCTGGGCGGCTTCACCGGCGCCCAGCGGCGGTTCTTCGGGCCGGTCGATCACGTGCACCCGCAGCTCGGGCACCTCGCTGAAACGCAGAACCGGGTAGGTCAGCCATTCATTGCTGGTGATGGTCTCGCGATCAAAGGTCACCTGCTCCTTGGTCGTCCAGCTCACGCTCTGGACGGCCCCGCCTTCGATCTGGTTGATCACCCCATCGAGGTCCACCACCATGCCCACATCGACCGCCAGGTCGAGGTTGAGCACACGCACCTGCTCGTCCACCTGCACGCGCGCGATGACGGCGCACCAGGCGCCCGTGTTCTTGTAGCGGGCCCAGGCCAGGCCGTGGCCTGTGCCTTCGGCTTCCTGTTTGCGCTGTCCCCACCAGGCAGAGCGCTGCACCACCGTGTCCAGCACGGCCAGGGCGCGCGAGTCTTCGAGATGGCGCTTGCGGAAAGCCAGCGGATCGACCCCCGCCTGCAAGGCGAGTTCGTCCATGAAGGACTCGATGGCGAACACATTGGCGTAGGCCCCCAGGGCCCGGATGGCCGAGGTGCGCAGGGGCATGACGGTCAGGCGGTTGTGGATCACCTGCAGGTTGGGCAGCACATAGGCCGGCACCGCATTGCGCTCGGCGCCGCCACCGGCGGCCAGCGGCGGATTGATGGGCAGGGGCAGGGCCGTGGCCTCGGCGCGCTCACTGGCGGCCAGCAGGGCCGGCACGCTGGCACGACCCGGACGCGAGCTGTAGCCGTTGGCCCAGAGTTCATGCTGCCAGTGGCTCAGGTGCCCCGACGTGTCCAGCCGCGCCCGCAGCGCCACGCGATGCGCGGCACCCAGCGGGCTGTGTGTGAGCTCGTCCGCGCGCGACCACAGCACGCGCACGGGCTGGCCAGGGCAACGCAGGGCCATGAGCACGGCATCGAAGGCCACGTCGTCGGCCCCGTTGTGGCCATAACAGCCCGAGCCCTCGACATGGCGGACCACGATGTTGTCCCTGGCCACCGGTGTGGCCTCACGGGCCAGGGCCTTGACCAGATCGTCGCGCAGGTTGTGGATGCCCTGGCTGTGCGTCCAGACCTCCAGCCGCTGGCCGTCCCACAGCGCCAGGGCGCAGGAGGTGCCGATGGAGGCGTGCGCCAGATAGGGTTTGAGGTAGACCGCGCTGTGCTGCAGTCCGTCGGCGGGCCAGGCGGCTTCGCCACGTTCCGCTGTGGTCGTGGTCTCGTGCGGGGCCGTGCTCAGAAAACCGTGCAGGTCCTGCGCATCGGGCAGGGTCGCGCCCGCCTTCCATGTGATCTTGCCGGCCAGGCGCGTGGCGGCCGTCTCGGCCTCGCGCTCGCTGGCCGCAACGATGGCGATGAAACGCCCGTCAGCCCAGCAGCGCACACCGGGCGGCAGCGCCGCGATCTCTGGCGCCGGATCATGGGCCAGGGTGGCGTCCAGCGTGGGCGGGCGCAGCACACGGCCGTGTTGCATGCCGGGCAGGCGCAGGTCCTGGATGAAGCGGGCGGTGCCAAACACCTTGTCGGCCAGATCGTTGCGCTCGGGGCGGGCCCGCCCCATCAGGCGCCGCTGCGCCACCGCCTTGGGCCGGGCCGTGCCCGGGCTCTCGACGTCGAGATCGACACCCTTCATCACGGTCGCGTAGTCGCCCAGGTCCTGCCCGGAGGACGAACGGAAACGTCCGTCCAGCACCGTGATCGTGTCGGCGCCCTGGCCGGCCAGCGCCGCCGCACGCTGCAGGGCCATGGCACGCACCTCGGCACAGGCCTGGCGCAGCGCGCCACCGCTGTCCTGCACCGAAAGGCTGCCCGAGGTCATGCCCTCGTCGGGCCCATAGGCGGTGCTGGCGCTGCGGATGCACACGGCGTCCAGCGGCACATCCAGCTCTTCGGCCACGATGAGCATCAGGGCCGTGAGGATGCCCTGCCCCAGCTCGACCTTGCCTGTACGCACCTGCACCTTGCCTGGTTCATCAAAACCCAGCCACAAGGAGAGGCGACGGTTGGTGTGCAGGCTGCCGGGCAATTGCGGGCGACCGTCCTTGCGATCGATCACAAAACCGCGGGGCTGGGAAATGGAGAGGTCAGGCATGGTGATGAGGTGACTCGCAGGCCCCGCTTCAGGGCCTAGCACCTGGGAAGCGGAGCGATGCCTGTTTGTTATCTGTGACCATCGTTCGTGTAGAGGGATGATTGCGGCTGCGCGGTCTCTGAGTTTAGGAAGGGACGCGCTCGGGGTCCAATGCCGATTACGTCCCATTCCATATCATCATGCGATGGATAAGTTTCCGGGTAAACCCGCATGGAACAGGCCGCGTGGCAGACCTGCAGAGCTGGCGGAAGAACCGTCGGGCGCGGCCCTCGGCGCCGGCGTCAACCGATAATCCGCGCATGAACGAAGACCCTCTCGAACTGGCCAAGGCCTCCTTCCTGCAAGGCCTGCACACCCTGGAAGCGGGTGACTGGCAGACGGCCGAAGGCCATTTCGAGCGGGCGCTGGAACTCGCCCCGGGGCGGGTCTCGGTGATGCAGAACCTGGGCATCACCCGGGTCCGGCTGCAGCGTCATGCCGAGGCAGAACCCCTGCTGCGCGCCGCACTGGCGGCCGAGCCGGACCAGGTGGGCGGCTGGTTGGCCCTGGCCGAAGCGCAGCTCGCGCTTGCGCAGTTCGACGCCGCGGTGACCAGCTTTGAGCGTTGTTTTGCCCTGGGTGCAGCGTCTGCCACCCTGCACGCCCAGCATGCACAGTGCCTGGCACGACTGGGCCGCATCCCCGAGGCCATGCAGGCCTACCAGGAGGCCCTGAAGCAGGACGCGAACCACGCGCCCACGCTGACCGAACTGGGCGGCCTGTACCGCGAAGCAGGTCAGTTCGAACAGGCGGCAAGCTGCTTTCAACGCGCGCTGGACAGCGGCGGCGACCCTGACACCCTGACGTATTTCCTGGCCGCCGTGACGCGCGGGGACGGCGTTGCCGCGCCGCCCAGGCAGTACGTCCAGCAGCTGTTTGATGACTACGCCGAGGAGTTCGACGCGCATCTCGTCCAGCAGCTGCGCTACCAGGGCCACCAGTTGTTGATATCCCGCCTGCCGCCCGAAGCAGACCCCCGTTTTCCCCGTGTGCTGGACCTGGGCTGCGGCACCGGCCTGTGCGGTGTCCATGTGCGCACGCGTGCGGACCATCTGACCGGCGTCGATATCTCGCCCGCCATGGTGGCCAAGGCCAGACAGCGTGCGGTGTACGACACACTGCATGTCGGCGACATCCACGACTTCCTGGCCACGACCCAGGAACCTTACGACCTGGTGCTGGCTGCCGATGTCTTCATCTATGTCGGCGCCCTGGAGCAGGCCTTCAGCCTGCTGGCCACCCGCATGCGCCCCGGCAGCTGGCTGGCCTTCACCGTGGAGGACGCCGCGCCCGATCAGACTGTGCAGCTGCTGCCCAGCCTGCGCTACGCGCACTCACCTGCCTACCTGAAGGATCTCGCCCAGCGGCATGGTTACGACATGGTCAGCAGTCATGAGGAAGCCATACGCTTCGACCAGCAGCGGCCGGTGAATGGGCGCTATGTTTATCTGAGACGGCGTTGAAACCTCACCGGCCACGCGCTCTGCCGCCCGGGCGGAAGGTCACCGTCAAAGCAGGGATTCCGGCGCCAGGGCGCCGAGCAGGCCGGACGTGAAGCGTCGCCACCAGCCCGCCAGCGGCTCTTCAGCGTAGCGCACCGCCTTGCCATCCTCCTCGCCGATCCAGACCAGGGGGGCGTTGACATCACCGGGCTCGGCCAGCTCGACGCGAAACGCCTGGTCAGGTGACACGGTGTCCAGGAACTGGGTACCGAACTGCTCACCCAAGGCCGGGCTCTCGATCAGCAAGGCCACCTCGGTGTTCGCCTGCCGCGAGCGCGGATCCAGGTTCATCGAACCCACGAGCACGATCTGGCGGTCCACGATCACCGCCTTGGAATGCAGGCTGGCGCCAGAGGACAGGCCGACACGCACCCGGGTGGAACGCAGCGCGCCCGGCCGGAATTCATGGATGGCCACGCCACAGGCGAGCAGCCGTGGCCGGTATCGCGCATAACCCGCGTGCACCACGGGCACATCCGTGGACGCCAGGGAATTGGTGAGCACGCGGATCAGGACACCCTGTCGCGCCAGTGCGCACAGCACGCCCATGCCCTGTTCACTCGGAATGAAATAGGGAGAGATCAGGATCACCTCCTGCTTGGCGTTCACGACCACCTGGCGCAAGGCCGAAATGATCTGGCCCGGTTGCTGGCTCGTTTCTGCGCGGGGCTTGGCAGGCGGATCGTAGAGGGCGGTCGCGCGTGCCGGACTGAGCGCAAACTGGCCACTGCGCATCACACGCCCGAGGTCGATCCCGCGCAGGGAGCGCGCATAGTCGGTGTCGCGAAAGCGTTCGGCGCGCGCCGCCATGTCCGACAGGACTTGGTCGAGGTCCGCGGTGCCCGGCGGTTGTCCCAGGAAGGCCGCGACAGGCACCGCCCATTCGCTGTTCCAGTACTCGTCGAAGCTGCGTGAGACCGCTGCCACGACCGGCCCGGCCGCCAGCACGTCGACGTCCGCGAAGTCGCGCTCGCCGTGCGCTGCGAAATAGCTGTCGCCGAGGTTGCGTCCGCCGACGATCCCGATCGCGTTGTCGGCGATCCACAGCTTGTTGTGCATGCGCCGGTTCAGGCGATCGCTGTCGCCGAGGAACTCGAACAGGCGGGACAGACCCAGCGGACCGCGGTTCAGAAAGGGGTTGAACACCCTGATCTGGACGTTCGGATGCGCCGCAAGGATCGCCAGGTCGAAGTCACGGCCGACAGCGTACATGTCGTCGAGCAGCAGACGCACGCGCACGCCGCGCTGCGCCGCCCTCAATGCGCGGTACAGCAACAGCGTGGCGGTCGCATCCTGCGCAACGATGTAGTACTGCAGATCCAGTGTCCGCTCCGCCGACTCCGCCAGGGCCGCGCGTGCGATGAAGGCCTCCTGACCCGAAACGAGCAGGTGGAAACCGGACAATTCCGGCGTGGCCCGGAACTGAGCGGCGTAGGAGCGGCCGAGGAAGGTGTCCTCAGGGTGCGCGATCGCGTACGAGGGCGGGCGTGGCACGTCGTAGCGGACAGACGCACAGCCCGGGACCAGCGCAGCCGCAGCAATGGCGAACAGGCCCAGCGCGGCCAACATAGGCTGAAGTGCCCCACTCTTTGAATGGCGGTCCATTTCCTGGTTTCCCATCGGCAGCGAACACCTGCCAGATCCCGGACCTTAACCCAGAACCCAGGGGCGTCACCGGACCATGACGCTCTTGGCCAGGTTTCTGGGCTTGGGGTGTCCAGCGTTACGGGACAACGGCAAAAACCCAGTCCGCGTAACTTGCCTTTGCTTCGAAGATTCTGTAGCGTTCTGGAAATCCAGTCTTCTTGATCGGTTCCTGGGTGGACTGGCTGTGTACCGCCGAAATCCCACCACCT
>JBEIPS010000181.1:0-2562 GCA_040376915.1 Hylemonella sp. | reverse complement strand
GTGGTCCACGCCCTGGGCGATGTCGTTGGACTGCTTGTCGTAGGCCACGAGCACGGCGCAACCCTTGTAGTCGATGCCGTATTCGGTGTTGTCGTAGCCGATGCGCTTGATGGTGTCGCGGGCGACCTGGATGTAGTCCACGTGCGCGTTGGTCGTGATCTCGCCGGCCAGCACCACCAGACCGGTGTTGCACAGGGTTTCGGCGGCCACGCGGCTGCGCGGGTCCTGCTTGAAGATCGCGTCCAGGATGGCATCGGAGACCTGGTCGGAAACCTTGTCGGGATGGCCTTCGGAAACGGATTCGGAAGTGAAGAGATAGTCGTTCGCCATTGAATAAACTCCAAAAGTGGTTGTCAGGCGCGTTGCCTGGGCTGGGAGCTTCGGCGAACGCTTTAGCAGAGGTGTCATGAATGACGGCACAATCGTTCCCTTTCGGGTGGCGGCCTGTGCCTGTCGCCCTGCAAGTAGTTCCGTAACTCGGCGACGCCCGCATTTTATCCGAATGATGGTCCTTTTTCGCATCCTGTCCTGGCTGCCCCTGTGGTTGTTGCACGGCATCGGCTGGGGCCTGGGTTGGCTGGTGTTTGCCCTGTCTCCTATCTATCGTCGGCGTTTTGTCGCGAATGTGCGGCAAGCCGGTCAGGATTGGCGGCATTGCCGCGGTGCCGTCGGCCAGGCCGGCCGGCTGGTGGCCGAATTGCCGCGCTTGTGGTTTGGGCGGCCTGCGAAGGTCCTCTGGGACGGGGCCCAGCATATCGAGCAGGCGCTTGCGCAGGGCCGTGGCATCGTGTTCCTGACGCCGCATCTGGGCAGCTTCGAGATCACGGCCCAGGCCTACGCGGCCCGCTTTGGCGCTATCCAGCCCATCACCGTTCTGTTCCGGCCCTCACGCCAGCCGCGGCTGCGCGCGCTGGTGGCCACTGCTCGCCACCGACCCGGTCTGCAGACGGCGCCGACAACCCTGGCCGGTGTCAAGCAACTGATCAAATCCCTGCGGCAAGGGCAGTCGGTGGGCTTGCTGCCCGATCAGGTGCCGCCTCAGGGCCTGGGTGTCTGGGCACCGTTTTTCGGCCGCGAGGCCTACACCATGACCCTGTCGGCCCGGCTGGCGCAACAGACGGGCGCGGTGGTGCTCCTGGCCTGGGGCGAGCGCCTGTCCTGGGGGCGTGGGTACACCGTGCACGTGCAGCCTCTGGGCAAGGAGCTGCCGTCCGATCCACAGGCCGCCGCCACGGTGATCAACCGGGCCATGGAGCAGGTGATCGCCAGCTGCCCGCAGCAGTACCTCTGGGGTTACGCCCGCTACAAGCAACCACGCGAGGAACGACTCTGATGCAGCATCCCGGTGTTCTCTTCATGCACCTGATCGCACGCCTGCCACTGTCCTGGGTGCGGGGGCTGGGCACGGTAGTGGGCTGGGTGCTGTATGTGCTGGCCGTGCCGCGCCGGCGCGTGCTCATGACCAATCTGGCCCTGTGTTTTCCGCACGAACCCCTGGCCGTGCGGCGGCGCTGGGCGCGCGAGTGCGTGGTGCATTTCGCCCAGGCCTGGTTCGACCGCGGCTGGCTCTGGAACGGCAAGCTCGAGTTGCTGCGTCCGCGCCTGCGCCTGATCGGTGCGGTCGAGGAGCTGCAGGGGAACGAGCCCACCGTGATCTTCGCGCCGCATTTTTTCGGCCTGGATGCTGCGGGCACGGCGATCAACGACCAGATCCGCCGGCCCATGGTGAGCATCTACACGCCGCAGCGCAGCCAGGCGGTGGACCAGTGGCTGCATGACGGGCGGCGGCGCTTCGGCAATCTGCAGCTGTTCTACCGCGACCAGGGCGTCAAGGGCATCGTTTCCGCACTGCGCGAGGGTGCCTTGCTCTACCTGCTCTCGGACATGAATTTCGGGCCTGAGGAATCGATCTTCGTGCCCTTCTACGGCGTGCAGGCGGCCACGGTGCCTTCCCTGCCGCGTTTTGCCCGCCTGGGCCGGGCCAAGGTGGTGCCCGTGACGGCGCGCATGACGCCCCAGGGCTACGACATCGAGGTGCATCCGGCCTGGCCCGACTATCCGAGTGCCGATGTGGAGGCGGACACCGCCTATATGAACCGCTGGCTCGAAGGCGTGATCAACACCATGCCCTCGCAGTACTACTGGGTGCACAAGCGCTTCAAGACCCGTCCGCCCGGCGAGCCGGGGGTGTACTGACGACTCAGCTTTGCAGGAAACGCTGCAACGAGGCGATCGCGCGCTGCGGCTGTTCGTGCACGATCCAGTGGGTGGCGTCGGGCACGGTTTCCAGCGTGAGCTGCGGGATGTAGTCGTCCAGACCTTCGATCAGCCCGGGCGGCAGCGCGGTATCCCCCAGGGCCCAGAGCACGAGGGTAGGCAGGGTGATGGTGAGCATCTCGCGCGGCAGCTCGATGGCGCTGGCGGCCGGGTCCCCGTCGCGCGGCGGGCGCAGCGGCGAGGCGCGGTAGTAATTGCAGCCGCCGGTCAGGCCCTGATCCCAGACGGCGCGATAGCGTGCTTTCACCTCATCGGTGAGCCAGCCAAAGCCCGTGCCATCCAGGT
>JBEIPS010000013.1:0-49263 GCA_040376915.1 Hylemonella sp. | reverse complement strand
AGCGCGAGCTTCTGGTTCACCTCGTTGTCCTCCGCCAGCAGGATGCGCAGCGCGCTGGCGGCCGAGAGATTGGCCGCGTCGGTCGCCGCCAGGATGTCGCTGCTCGATTCGCTGTGGTCGATGTCGAAGACGGCGGTGAAGTAGAAGATGCTGCCGCGCCCCGGGGTGCTTTGCACGCCGATCTCGCCGCCCATCGCGCGCGCCAGTTTCGCGCAGATGGCCAGCCCCAGTCCCGTGCCGCCGAAATGGCGCGTGATGGAGGCGTCGGCCTGGGTGAAGGGGTCGAAGATCAGCTTCTGCTTGGCGGCGTCGATGCCCACGCCCTGGTCCTGCACCTCGAAGCGCAGCACCACCTGTCCCTGCCGGTCGGGCTGGCGCCGCACGCGCACCTGCACGATGCCCTGCTTGCTGAACTTGATGGCATTGCCCAGCAGGTTGACGAGGATCTGGCGCAGGCGGCCGGGGTCGCCGATCAGGTGCGGCGGCACGGTCTCCTGCGGCTCGTAGGACAGCCGCAGACCCTTGAGGCGGGCCTGCATGTCCATGCTGTTGAGTGTGCCGCGCACCAGCGAGTGCGGGCGGAAGGGCCGCAGGTCCAGCGCGAGCTGGCCGGCCTCGATCTTGGAGAAGTCCAGGATGTCGTTGATGATGGCCAGCAGGCTGTCGGAGGACTTCTTGACCAGGTTGAGGTATTCGCGTTGCGGTGCGCTGAGCTCCGTTTCCAGCGTCAGCGCGGTCATGCCGATGATGCCGTTCATGGGAGTGCGGATCTCGTGGCTCATCACCGCCAGGAATTCGCTCTTGGCGCGGTTGGCGGCCTCGGCGGCCTGCATCGCGTCCTGCAGGGCCTGGCGGTCGACTTCGCGCTCCTGCACGATCTGCAGCACCACCCGCGACAGCGCCGCGATGTCCATGCTCTGGGTCGGCGCCGAGGGCGCATCCGGCATGAGATTGGCCAGGGCCCGGCGCAGGGCCGCCAGGGCCTGTTCGCGCTGCTTGAGTTCCTGGCGCAGGCTGGCAGAAACCCGGTGCAGGGCCTCGAAGGTCGGGCGAAACTCGACAGGCACGGCCTGCACCAGCCGGCCGGTCATCTCCTCGAACTGCGGGCTGCTGGCCGACAGCGTCGCGTCCAGCCGCTGGAACGAGGCCAGCCAGCGCCGCAGCGCGTACCAGATCAGCGCCAAGCCGACCAGCAGGCTGGCCGCGGACAGGCCGAGCGCGGCCAGCAGGAGATTCCACAGGTGTCGCGCCATCGCATCCACCGCGAATTCCAGCCGCAACACGCCGTAGTCATGCCCGCCCACCGAGATGGTGCGGTTGATGTCGTACAGCCGCTCTGCCACCTGTGAGCGCAGCCAGTCGGGCACGTAGCCCCGGGTGACTTGCGGGTTGCGGCTCTTGACGACACCACCGCGCAGATCGATGAAGGAGGCCGCGGCGAACTGGGATTTCAGGATGCCGCGGTCCAGCGTACGCTGGATGGTGTCGTAATCGCCGATCACGGCGCTGTCGGTCACGGTCTGTGCCGTGGCCTCGACCAGCATGGTGGCCGATTCCTGGGTGCCCTCGATTTCCTGGTCGTACTGGTAGTGGAAGAACAGCCAGGTGCCCGCGCTGAAAAAGATCAGCATGCTGCTCGCGTACAGCGTGAAGACCCGCGTGACCAGCGAGTTGGGCAGCAGTCTGAACAGCGGCAGGGGCATGGGGGAAGGGCTGCCTCAGCGCAAGGCAGGCGGTGCGGTCTGGTAGAACTTGCGATAGGAGGCGTAGTCGGCCGCGCTGGAAGGGATGAAGTAGGCGTCGGCCGGCAGCCCCACCTTCAGCGAGGTCTGGTGCAGGACGTCGCGCCCCTTGGGGTCCTTGTGCATGTTCAGGAAGGCCTGGGCCACGGCCTGGGCGTCCTTCTCGGGGACCTTGCCGGAGACCATCAGCGCCAGGTCGTGGAAGGGCTCGGAAGACCACAGCACACGGAACTTCCGGTTCTCGCGTTTGGCGTAGCCCTCGATCAGCTGCGAGTTGCCGCCCACGGCCTTGACCTTGCCCGCGAAGAGCTGGGCCAGCGCGCCGTTCTGGTTGCCGCCAAACACCACTTTCACGTCGATGCTGCGGTTGAGCAGCTCGGCATAGGGCACTTTGTAGGCGATGAAGGCCTCGGGGCCGGGAAAGGCGACTTCCTCGCCCTTGAGCTGGGCCAGGTCGGTGATGGGCGAATCGGCCGGCACGACGATCTGGCCCTGGATGGCCGGCATCTGGCGCCGCCCGAAGACCTTCCAGCCCAGCTGTTCCCGCTCGGGGCTGAAGAGATGGTTGGAGAAGACGAACTCGACCTCCTTCGTGAGTACATAGGCCGTGGTGTCGGCCGAGGTGCGGCCGATCTTCAGGCTCAGCTTGACACCGCTCTTTTCCGTCACGTACTGGACGATGGGGTTCCAGTAGGCGGCCGTGAGGTTGATGTCGAACTGGTTGACCGGGGAGAAGCGGTAGCCGGTGTCGCCGGATTGTCCATGGGCCATGGACAGCGCCAGAAGGGTGCTGGCCAGCGCAATGAATTTCTTGAACATGTGGTCTGGCTCCTGTGCAGATGGGCGGCGTGCGACCGGGAAGGCCGGTGGACGCACAAGCTTACTCCAAGCGCCTGTCGCGGCACGTTTGCAGCGTGCAAGACAGTGACACGGGAAGCTGTGGGGCTTTGACCTTGTGCGCGGCCCGCGCCGGCGAACTTCCGTTATCGTCGAGCGACAGACCCCTGCCCGGCCCATGCCCCACGACGTCAGCCTCATCGCCACCATCGCCACCGGCTTCGGCCTGGCGATGATCCTCGGCCTGCTGGCCATCCAGCTCAGGATGCCGCCGCTGGTGGGTTATCTGCTGGCCGGTGTGGTCATCAGCCCGGCCACGCCGGGTTTTGTGGGCGATGTCGGCCTGGCCGGCCAGCTGGCCGAGATCGGCGTGATGCTGCTGATGTTCGGCGTGGGCCTGCATTTCTCCATGCGCGAGCTGCTCGCGGTGCGGCGCATCGCCGTGCCGGGCGCCATCGTGCAGATCGCCGTGGCCGTGGCCCTGGGCATGGGGGCCAGCATGGCCTGGGGCTGGCACTGGGGCGGGGCGCTGATCTTCGGCCTGTGCCTCTCGGTGGCCAGCACCGTGGTGCTGCTGCGCGCGCTGGAGGCCAAGGGCCTGCTGGATTCCATCAACGGCCGCATCGCGGTGGGCTGGCTGGTGGTGGAAGACCTGGTCATGGTGCTGGTGCTCGTGCTGGTGCCGGCCCTGGCCGGTGTCATGGGCGAGGCGGGCTCGGGCAAGGCGGCCGATGCCGGTGAGCTCTGGGCCACCCTGGGTCTGACCCTGGCCAAGGTGGCGGCCTTCATCGCCGTGATGCTGGTGGTGGGACGTCGTGTGTTTCCCAAGCTGCTGTGGTGGGTGGCGCGCACGGGCTCGCGCGAGCTGTTCACGCTGTGCGTGGTGGCCGCGGCCATCGGCGTGGCCTTTGGCGCCGCCCTGCTGTTTGATGTGTCCTTTGCGCTGGGCGCCTTCTTCGCCGGCATGATGATGCGCGAGTCCGAGTACAGCCACCGCGCGGCCGACGAATCGCTGCCGCTGCGCGATGCCTTTGCCGTGCTCTTCTTCGTCTCGGTGGGCATGCTGTTCGACCCGGCCGTGCTCTGGCAGGAGCCGCTCAAGGTGCTGGCCGTGGTGGCCGTCATCATGGTGGGCAAGACCCTGGCGGCCATCGCCCTGGTGCTGCTGTTCCGCTACCCGCTCAACACCGCGCTGACCATCGGCGCCAGCCTGGCGCAGATCGGCGAGTTCTCCTTCATCCTGGCCGGCATGGGCGTGGCCCTGGGGCTGATGCCGGCCGAGGGCCAGAGCCTGGTGCTGGCCGGTGCGCTGATTTCCATTGCCGCCAACTCGGCGGTGTTCGCCGCCATCGGTCCGCTGCAGCAATGGCTGCGCCAGCGTTCCGAGATGGTGCGCCGTTTCGAGCAGCGCGACGACCCGCTGGCCGAACTGCCCACCTCCACCGACCCCAAGCAACTCACGGGGCAGGTGGTGCTGGTGGGCTACGGCAGCGTGGGCCGGCGCATGGCGGCCGAACTGCGCGAGCAGCACATCCCCTTTGTCGTGGCCGAGCAGAACCGTGAACTGGTGGAAGCGCTGCGCAAGGAGGGCATCCCGGCCGTCAGCGGCGACGCGGCCGAACCCGAGGTGCTGATCCAGGCCCACATTGCGCGCGCCGCCATGCTGGTCATCACGCCGCCCGACTCGATGCGCGCTCGGCGTATGGTGGAAACCGCGCGCGCGCTCAACCCCACAGTGGAAATCCTGCTGCGCACGCTCAGCGAAGACGAAGCCCGGCTGCTGCGCGAGGAGGGCCTGGGCACGGTCTTCCTGGGCAAGGAAGAGCTCTCGCGCAGCATGAGCACCCAGGTGCTGGACCGCATGCGCCCGCACCACGGCAACGTCACCCTGCGGCCCTGATCGGCAGGCCCGCCCCGGTGGGCGCTGCGGGTAAGATGAACCGCATCCATAGCGTTTGCCCAGGAGAACCGTTCCATGACCACAGCCCTGACCCACTGGCGTTTTTTCCGTGCCGGCGGTTTCGACCAGGTCCGCCTGGACAGCGCGGCCGAACTGCTCAACATCGGCCAGCTCGACCAGAAACTCTGGGTGGCCCTGTCCTGCCCGGTCAAGGGCATCGAGTTCGACACCCGCACCCTCTCGTTCGTGGACAGCGATGGCGACGGCCAGGTCCGTGCCCCCGAGCTGATCGCCGCCGTGCAGTGGGCCGGCGCGCGGCTGAAGGACGCCAATGTGCTGGCCCAGAAGCTGCCCGGCGTGCCCCTGGCCGCCATCCGTGACGACGACGCCGAGGGCGCAATCATCGTTGCCGCCGCGCGCGAGCTGCTGGCCGACCTGAACAGCGGCGACGGCATGGTGACCGTGGAGGCCGCCAATGCGGCGCAGGTACGCCACGCCCAGCGCGCGCAGGCCGCCTGGGAAGCCGCCGGCCAGGCCGCGCGCCCGCTGGGCGACGCCACCGCGGCGGCGCAGGACGCGCTGCTGGCCGTGGCCGAAAAGGTGGAAGACTGGTTCGTGCGCTGCCGCCTGGCCGCGTTCGACACGCGCGCCGGCGCGGCCCTCAACGCGGCCGATGCGACGCTGGCCGCGCTGGGCGGCGCAACCTTGAAGACCGACGACGAGGCCATCGCCGCGCTGCCCCTGGCGCATGTGCAGGCCAGTGCAGCGCTGCCGCTGGGCAGCGGACTCAACCCGGCCTGGGCCGTGCGCATGGCCACCCTGAACCAGGCCGCCGTGCAGCCCCTGCTGGGCGATCGTGCACTGCTGACCGAGACCGACTGGAAGTCGCTGAAGGACAAGCTGGCCCCCTATGCCGCCTGGCTGGCCGCCAAGCCCGACGCCGCAGCCGAGGTCGACGGCGTGCGCCAGCTGGAAAAGCTGGCCCATTACGTGCGCGACCTGCTGGCCCTGGCCAACAACTTTGTCGCCTTCCGCGACTTCTACACCCGCCAGGGCAAGGCCACCTTCCAGGTCGGCACGCTCTATCTGGACGGCCGCTCGGCCGAACTCTGCGTGGCCGTCAACGACGCAGGCCGCCACGCCACGCTGGCCACGCTCTCGCGCATGTGCCTGGTCTACTGCGACTGCGTGCGCGGCAGCGAGAAGCTCAGCATCGCCGCGGCTTTCACCGCCGGTGATTCGGACCAGCTCATGGTGAGCCGCAACGGCGTGTTCTACGACCGCCAGGGGCGCGACTGGGACGCCACCATCGCCAAGATCGTGGACCACCCGATCAGCCTGCGCCAGGCCTTCTGGTCGCCCTACAAACGCGTGGCGCGTTTCGTCGGCGAGCAGATGCAGAAGATGGCCGCCAGCAAGGCAAAGGCCTCGGACGACAAACTGACCACCGCCGTGGTGGACGGTGCCAAGAAGGTGGCTGCCGCCCCTGCTGCACCGGCCACACCCCCGCCGCCCTTCGACGTGGGCAAGTTTGCCGGCATCTTTGCCGCCATCGGCCTGGCCGTGGGCGCCATCGGCACCGCGCTGGCCTCGGTGCTGGTGGGCCTGCTGGCGCTCAAGTGGTGGCAGGTGCCCTTTGCGCTGGCCGGCCTGATGCTGGCCATCTCCGGCCCCGCGGTCATCCTGGCCTGGTTCAAGCTGCGCAGCCGCAACCTGGGCCCCATCCTGGACGCCAATGGCTGGGCCATCAACGCGCGCGCCAAGATCAACATTCCCTTCGGCACTTCGCTTACGCAGATGGCCCACCTGCCGCCCAATGCCGAGCGCGCTCTGACCGATCCCTATGCCGAGAAGAAGCGGCCCTGGGCCCTGTACCTCGGTTTCGTGGTGCTGATCCTGCTTGCCGCCTTTGCGTGGGTCCTGCGCGATCACTTCAAGTGAAAACTGCAGCCGCGCTCAGTGCGGCGACGGAGCCGGTTGCGTCGCGGCCATGCGTTGCAAGCCCCGCTCCCGCAAGGCGGGAGTGTCCAGCACCGACACCGGGCAGGTGAGGTTGAACACGTCGGCGAGCAGCCGATGCAGTTGCGGGTCTTCGGGGATCATGGCTTCCAATGCGGCGCCATAACGTGCCCGTTCGGCGAGATCGGGCGGGCGCACTCCACGGGTCTCGGGAAAGGCCAGGTCCTGGCGGGCGGCCAGGGCCCAGGCTCCGTCGATGGCCCGGCTTGCATGCTGGAAGTACTCGGGCACCAGTCCTTGGAGCGCACGCGCCGGATTGCTGGCGGCACGTGCCTGCAGAAGCTCCTGCAGGGCCTGCACCTGCAGGGCGGCCACGCTCATGCCCTGGCCATACAGGGGATTGAAGCTGCAAATGGCGTCACCCACGGCCAGCCAGTTGGTTGGCAGTGCGGGGAGACGTTCGTAGTGCCGGCGCAGGCTGACCGGCACGCGGTAGGTCTGGATCTCGCTGATGCGTTCGCCCGTTGACAACAATTCATGCAGAGCCGGGGTGGGCAAGCCGCTGGCAAACGCGAGGAAACCTGCGGGGTCGGCAGGCGGCACCTCGCCCAGGCGCCCCACCAGTGTGACCAGCCACTGATCGTGCTCGATACGCGCCAGCAGACCGGTACGCCGGGTTTGCGGTACGGGGCCGCGGTAGAGGATCTGCGACACGGACGGGGCATGGCCCGGCGTCAGCCGGAAGCGCGCGCTCGCATAGGCGATGTCGATGCCCAGCTGAGTCTGCTCGACTGCGGGCCAGCCGGCCTCCTGCAGCCACCGCGTGGACTGGGTGCCGCGTCCGCTGGCATCCACCACCAGGTCTGCTGCGACGGTGCAGGTGCTGTCGCCGCGCTGGCAGCGCAGCGCGATCCTGTCGCGGCGTTGACGGGACAGCCCGGTCACGGCGGCCATCTCGAAGCGCACCCGAGGTATCTGCTGCGTGTGCGAGCGCACGCAGTGCTCGATCAGCTCGCGGCTGGCGCTGTAGACATCGAAGCCGAGGTCACGCGGCTGCCGCATCGAGCCACCGGGCGAGTAGGCCGGGCCTGCGGGCAACTGGTAGAGCACGTCGCGCCCGGCGCGCACCGGCACGGCACCCGCGGCCCGCAGACTGGTGGTGAAGCCGGGGTAGAGTCGGGACAGGATCTGTTCGCCGGCGAGCAGCAGGCTGTGGGCGTGGGCACCCTGGGGCACGGCGCGACGCGGGGCCGGGGTGGCCGGCAATGCGTCGCGTTCGATGACCGTCACCTCCTCAAAGTGCTCGGCGGCGACGCGCGCCGCCATCAGGCCGGCGATGCTGCCGCCGATCACCACGGCCAGTTTGCCAACATATGCCATAGACCTTCTTTGCTTCTGTGTTGCAATGGCTCGATGCGATGGAGGGCAGTGTGGCGATGCGGTGGCGTTTTGTCCTGAAGCAAACCTAAAATGTCCTAAAGCGTGCGTCCAGAACAAGGAGACAAGGCATGCACATTACCGGCGCCGACCGGCATTACTGCTTTGACCGTTTCGAGCTGCGGGCTGTCGAGCGACGCCTGTTGCGCGACGGGCAGGACGTCGGGCTTGGGGGGCGCGCCTTTGAGCTGCTGCTGGTGTTGCTGGAGCACGCGGGGCAGCTGCTGAGCAAGAACGAGTTGCTTGACCGCGTCTGGAGCGGCCTGGTGGTGGAAGAAGCCAATCTGCATGTGCAGGTCTCGCAGCTGCGCCGTGTGATCGGCGCCCAGGCGATCGCTACTGTGCCGGGGCGCGGCTACAAGTTCACCTTGCCTGTGCAGTCCGACGTCATGGCACCGCGCCGTCTCTCCGTCATGGTGCTGCCTTTTGTCGAGACCGGGGCGTCCGACACCAGCCGGCTGGGCGAAGCCCTGGCCGACCAGATCACCGTCGGACTGTCGCGTATGCAGACCACCCATGTGGTGGACAGCCAGGCGGTGCGCGCCAACTGGAACGACGCGGTGGATCTGCGCGCCTTGGCACATGGCCTGGGTCTGCGTTACGCGGTGCAGGGTCGCATCGAACATGCGGCCGGCAAGGTCGAAGTGGTCGTGCGCCTGACCGACGCCAGCACCGGCGGCGTGCTGTGGGCCGACACCATCCGCCTGGAGGCGGACGATCCCGGGGTGCTGCGCCGTGTCATGACCGCGCGGGTGCTCAATGCGCTGACGCTGGAACTCCTCAAGGCCGAAGGCCGGCGCGGCCAGGCCGCGGCGGATGCCGGGCCGGTCGGTCGGGATAGCGAAGGCCTGCTGCTGCAGGCGGGTGTGCGGGCCCGTACCGCGCGCAATGCGGACGACCTGCGGGCCGCCCTGGACCTGATTGACCAGGCCAGCGCACGCCAGCCGCAGGACCACAGCCTGCTGGCCTACCGCACCCGGGTGCTGGCCACCCTGATCGCAATGTGGCCGCCGGTGGATATCGACACCCAGATCGCACGCGCTGAACACGACATCTGCGCCGCCCTGGCGCAGGGCAGCACGAATGCGCACGTCTACTGCACCCTGTCACGGGTGCGCCAGCTGCAGCTGCGCATCGGTGCCGCGCTGGCAGCGGTGGACCAGGCCCTGGAACTGGAGCCGGATTTTGCCGAGGCGGTGGCCTGGCGTGGGGCGCTGCTGGTGTTCGCCGGCCGGCCGGAGCTGGCTCTGGCCGTGCTGCAGCAGGCGCTGACGCTGGCGCCGCAGGATCCGCATCGCTGGGGCGTGCTGTTCTGGCTGGGCAAGGCCCATCTGATGCAGGGGCGCTATGAAGAAGCCGTGCCGTGGCTGGAGCGCTCGGCGGCCATCGCGCCCTTCT
This sequence comes from Hylemonella sp., assembly GCA_040376915.1. GTDB lineage: Bacteria > Pseudomonadota > Gammaproteobacteria > Burkholderiales > Burkholderiaceae_C > Hylemonella. Next base: position 39,990 of record JBEIPS010000013.1, on the reverse strand, counting down.
GGGCCACCCAGGCTTTTCTGGTGGCCGCTTATGCGCACCTGGGGCGCCCGGCCGAGATGCAGGCGGCCCTGGCCACGCTGCAGCAGCAGGGTGGCCTGCAGCAGCGCGGCCACGGCGCACGGCTGAGCAACGAGCCGGCCTACCGCCAACAGCGCCGCGAACACTACCTGGCCGGCCTGCTTAAGGCCGGTGCGATTCCCGATCTCACGGCCGCAGCGTGAGCGCTGCGCTTTTAGAACTCTTTAGACCGTCTTCAGGACAGGTCGGGTGCAGGCTCGCACACTGCGTGGGCCGATCCACCCAAGAGGAGACCAAGACATGAAGACGATGCAATGCTGTCGTGTGGCCCTGGCTGCGCTGCTGGCCGGCTGGCTGGGGGCGGCGGCGGCCCAGCAGACCCCGCCCGTGGAACTGCGCATGCAGGCCACGGCACCGCCCGGCACACCCTGGGCGCGTTACGTGACGGAGATGGCGAAGAACCTCGACATGCTGACCCAGGGTTCGGTTCTGCTCAAGGCCGGCCCCTACGGCAGCGAGCAGGACACCATCCAGCAGATGGCGCGCGGGCGCCTGGACATGGGCACCTGGTCCCTCAACGGCGCGGCCCTGCTGGTGCCCGAGCTGTCCCTGCTGCAGCTGCCTTTCTATTTCAGCGGCCTGGAGGAACTCAACTGCGTGCTCGACAAGAACCTCAACCACACTGTGACCGAACTGCTGGCGAAAAAGGGTGTACGCCTGACCGGCTGGAACGCGGCCGGTGTGGTGCACATCATCGGCAAAAAAGCCTACGCGCAGCCGGCCGATCTGGCCGGGCTGAAGTCCGGCACCTTCGGTACGCGCGCCTATGCGACCTTCTGGTCGGCCATGGGCACCAGCCCCAAGCCCGTGCCCACCACCGAGGTCGGCTCGGCTTTCCAGACCGGCCTGATCGACGTGGCGGCCAACGTGCCCATGGTCTATGTGGCCGCAGGCATCGGCAAGGTGGCGCCGGTCATGACACGCGTCTACATCACGCCCGCGCCCCTCTTGTCGCTCATGAGCCAGGAGAGCTGGGAGCGGCTGACGCCGGCGCAGCGTGAGGCGCTGGACAAATCGCGGCCCGACATGGCGCGTGATGTGGTCAGCGGTTTCGAGGCTGGGTTGCTGGAGCGTCACAAGCAGGGCGGCGGTCAGGTGGTGGACATCACGCCCGCGCAGCGCGCCGTCTGGCGCACGGCGACGGCGCCGCTGTGGCCTGACATGGTCAAGGAGCTCGGCCCGGAGGGCGAGCGTTTCTTCAATCAGATGGAAGCGGGCCGCGCGGCCTGCCAGAAGCCCGTTTGAACGACGCCCACGCCAGCCCTCCAGTTTCGCCCGCCGTGCGCTGGCTGTTTGCGGCCTGGCACCGGCTGGAGTGCGGCATTGCGGTGGCGGCCCTGGCCGCCATCGCCCTGCTGCTGATCGGTGATGTGGCGGGGCGTGAGCTGCTGGCGCCGCTGCTGCGCCGCTTCGGTGTGGAGATGGGGGCCGGCGGCATCTTCGGCGCGCAGAAGATGGCGGTCTATCTGATGGTGCTGGCGGTCTATTGCGGCATCGGCATCGCGGTGGTGACCGGTACGCAACTGGTGCCGCGTGTGGGTTTTACCTGGCTGCCGGCGCGCTGGGCCCCGCAGCTGGCGCGCATCAGCGATGCCCTGGGCGGCGTAGTCCTGCTGGTGGCGGGCGGGTACGCGCTGGTGCTGGTCGACGCCACCCTGCGCACCGGCGTGCGCATGCCCATCCTGGGCGGGCCGCTGTGGCCGGTGCAGTTGATGGTCCCCCTGGGTCTGTGGTCTGCCGGGTTGCGTTATCTGGCTTATGCCGTCTGGCCCGGGTTGCGTCCGCCCACGCCGCAGACCGCCGCATGACGCTGCTGCTCGCCGTTCTCCTGGGCCTGCTCATCCTGAGCCTGCTGGCGCTGCGCCAATCCTTGCTGGTGATCCTGTTGCTGGTCTCGGCCTTCATCCATCTGGCCTGGGGCCGCGGCCATCTGGAAGACATTCTGGAAGACATGTGGATAGGCATCGACAAGGAGCTCATCCTTGCGATCCCCATGTTCCTGCTCTGCGGCGAAGTCATGACACGCGGCTCTTCGGTGAAACGGTTGATGCGCATCATGGCCGCGCTCACCCGGCCGCTGCCCGGCGGGCTGGCCGTGGCCTGCGTGCTGAGCTGCGCGGTGTTTGCTTCGATCTCGGGCTCGTCGGTGGTGACCATGCTGGCCGTGGGTACGGTCATGGTCCCGTCCATGCTGGCTGCGGGCTATGACCGGCACTTCACGCTGGGCGCGGTGATGGCCGGGGGCACGCTGGGCATCATCATCCCGCCCTCGATCCCGCTGTTGATCTACGGCGTCATCACCCAGACCTCGGTGACCGATCTGTTCCTGGCCGGTGTCGGCCCGGGCCTGCTGCTGGCCTTCGTCCTGGCGGCCTATGCCGTCTGGGCGAACCGGCACATGGCCAGGGAGCCCTGGGACGCGACGGAGATCCTTGCCAGCCTGCGTTCGGGTATCTGGGCCGCCCTGATGCCGGTGCTGATGCTGGGCGGCATCTATACCGGCTGGTTCTCCGCAACCGAATCGGCAACGGTGGCCCTGGCCTACGCCCTGCTGGTGGAAACCTTGATCCACCGCGAACTGCGCTGGCCGGCACTGCACGCGCTGTTGCTGGACACGGTCCGCCTCTGCGGGGTGCTGCTGCCCCTGATCGCGGTGGCGCTGGGCATTGGCATCTTCATGGCCGAGTACCAGCTGGCCAGTGCTCTGGTCGGGTGGCTGCAGGGCTGGATCGTCAGCCCCTGGAGCTTCCTGCTGCTGGTCAATGCGCTGCTGCTGGTGGTGGGCTGCCTGATGGGGACGATCGAGGCCATCTTCATCTTTGCGCCGCTGCTGGCGCCGATGGCGCAGGCTTATGGCGTGGACCCGGTCCTCTTCGGCCTGATCATGATCCTGAATCTCGAAATCGGTTATCTGACGCCGCCGGTCGGCCTGAACCTGATCGTGGCGATGAGCGCCTTCAGACAACCCTTCGGCCTGCTGTGCCGTGCCGCTGTGCCCTTCATCCTGCTGATGATGGGCTGCCTCGTGCTGGTGGTCTGGCAACCCTGGATCGCAATGGGTTTGTTGCAGCGTTGAGCGGCGCAAGCCACCCGTGGCTCAGTCTTTGCGGGCCGGCTCGACACTGGCCTTGAGTTCCCGGGTGGCGGCACGCAGGAAGTCCAGCTGCTTGCCGTAGTTGCGGCAACCCACGCACATGAAGAGATGCAGGCGCAGCGGCAGTTGCTCGCCCAGGGCGAGCTTGCGGTCCTGGGCCTCGGACATGAGGTGGCTGGCCTGTTTGCAGTTCAGCAAGTCTTTTCTCCTTCGGTGAACCAGCCACGCTCCAGACACAGGCGCAGCGCATTGCGCGCGCGGTGCAGGATGACGTTGCAGTTGCTCACGGTGATGCCCAGTTCCTGGCAGACCTCGGGCGTTTCGAAATCGAGAAACTCGCGCATCATGAAGACGCGCGCGGTGTTCTCCGGAAGATGGTTGAGGCAGGCCTCGAACACCCCCCAGAAATGCTGTTGCCGCAGCGCGGCTTCGGGGCTGCCCCAGTCGCGGGGGCGCGAGGCCGGGGTCCAGTGGGCGTTCTCGCGGAACAGGGCCTCGAAGGTATCGTCCAGGCTCTGTTCACCGTCCGAAAAGGACGAGACATTGGTGCTGCGGCTCTGCTGGCGAATGATGTCCACGATCTTGTGGCGCAGGATGCCGAAGACCCAGGTCTTGGCTTCGGAACGGCCGGCGAACTGATGGGCCTGGGCCAGGGCGGCCAGCAGAGCTTCCTGCACCGCGTCTTCGGCCGCCGCCGCATCGCGCAACTGCAGGCGGGCGAAGCGCAGCATGTCAGGGCGGATGGCGGCCAGGTGAGCGCTGTCTATCATTCCTGGATTACAGCAGAGTCGTCAGCCGGATCCAGGACTCGGGCAGCCAGTCCAGCACCCGGGCTTCCAGCCATTTGTCTGCGCCGCTGAGGATGGCCACCCCCGCCAGGCCCAGCAGCATGCCGAAGCCCCGCTGCAGGGCATGGATGTGGCCCAGGACCCAGTCGCGCGCCCGCGAGAAGCCGCTGCGCGAGGCATAGGCCACGGCGACCAGCGGGATGGCTGCGCCAACACCGAACACGCCCAGGACCAGGGCGCCGCGCGCCGCGCCTCCTTCGGCCGCTACCAGTGTCAGTGCTGAGGCCAGCAAGGGGCCTGAGCAGGGGCTCCAGACCAGCCCGAGCAGGCCACCCAGCAACAGCGCGCCTGCCAGTGAACTGCTGTCCAGCCGGCCGCTGGCCGATTGCGCCGAACTGGCGATGGGCGTCATGAGACGGCTGAAACGGGCGTTGAGCACCGGCAGCAGCATGACGACGGCCAGGGCCACCAGCATCCAGGCGCCGAAGATGCGCACGCTGTCGCCATCGATGCCCAGGGCCGGTCCGAGCGCGCCCAGCACCAGACCGATGCCGGCGAAGGAACCCGCCATGCCCACGCCCATGGCCATCGGCGCAAACCGGTTGGTCTGCATGGCCCCGCCCAGCACCAGCGGAAGCAGCGGAAACACGCAGGGCGACAGGGTGGTCAGGCTGCCGGCGGCCAGGCTCAGGCCGAGGTGCGCAAGCGGCAAGGCATCGTTCATGACGGGGCGCCCTTAGAGCGCGCTTTGCAGGGCGCTGCGCAGCACGGCAGCGTCCGTGTCACCGGACAGGCGCCTGGTTTCCTTTGCGCCGCGGTAGACGATGAGGGTGGACTGGGCGCGCACATTGAGCTGCTGCTTGAGTGCCCGTTCCTGGTCGTAGTTCGCCACCAGCACGGTGAGCGCCAGGCCGCTGTCGGACTTGAAGGACTGAAAGACTTTTTCCTGGGCGCGGCAGGTCGGACACCAATCGGCGTGGAAGTGCAGGGCCACAGGTTTGCCGGCCGCCTGGGCGGCGCTCAGGGCCGCTGCGCTGTAGGGCTGGATGTCCAGGGCCTGCGCGGTGCCCAGGGTCATCAGCAGGGCCAGGGTGGCCAGCAAGCGGTTCAGGAAATGCATGGTCGGACTCCGTGTATGGGGCCGACCGCCGGCCCCCTCGCTACGGTAGTCGCGAGAGGGGTGGCTTTTCTTACAGGGCTTACACGCCGCGTGCGCGTTCGGCGTGGAACTGGGCCACGTAAGCGCTGAAAGTGCCCGCATCCAGCGCCGTACGCACCTCGCGCATGAGGTTCAGGTAGTAGTGCAGGTTGTGCACCGTGCTCAGCATGGGGCCCAGCATCTCGCCGCAGCGGTCCAGGTGGTGCAGGTAGGCGCGGCTGAAACCTGCGCGGCCCCCGTCGTTCCAGCTCACGCCGGCCGTGCCGGCGCAGGCGTAGCAGCTGCAGGTGGGGTCGATGGGTTGCGGGTCGGCCTTGTGGCGGGCGTTGCGCAGCTTCAGGTCGCCGTGGCGCGTGAAGATGGTGCCGTTGCGCGCATTGCGCGTGGGCATCACGCAGTCGAACATGTCCACGCCGCATTGCACGCCGTAGACCAGGTCTTCCGGCGTGCCCACACCCATCAGGTACCGCGGCTTGTGTGCGGGCAGGCGGTGCGGCGTGTGGGCCATGATCTGGTTCATCAGCTCCTTGGGCTCGCCCACGCTGACGCCACCCACGGCATAACCGGGGAAGTTCATCTCCACCAGCGCGTCCAGTGATTCCTGGCGCAGGTCTTCGAACATGCCGCCCTGCACGATGCCGAACAGCGCGTTGGGGTTCTCCAGCCGCGCGAACTCGTTCTTGGAGCGCAGTGCCCAGCGCCGGCTCATCTCCATGCTCTTGCGCGCCTCGGCCTGGTTGGTCACGTGGCCGCCCTTTTCACCCTGCCAGTAGGGCGTGCATTCGTCCAGCTGCATCACGATGTCGCTGTTGAGGATGGTCTGGATCTGCATCGAGACCTCGGGCGACATGAAGAGCTTGTCGCCGTTCACGGGCGAGGCGAAGTGCACGCCTTCTTCGGTGATCTTGCGCATCGCCCCCAGGCTCCAGACCTGGAAACCGCCGGAATCCGTGAGGATGGGCTTGTGCCACTGCTCGAAGCCGTGCAGGCCGCCAAAGCCCTGCATGATGTCCAGGCCCGGGCGCATCCACAGGTGGAAGGTGTTGCCCAGGATGATCTGTGCGCCCATCTCCTCCAGGCTGCGCGGCATCACGCCCTTGACGGTGCCGTAGGTGCCCACGGGCATGAAGATGGGGGTCTCGACCACGCCGTGGTTGAGCGTGAGACGGCCGCGGCGCGCGTGGCCCTCGGTCTTGAGCAGGTCGAATTTGAGCATGGTGAGGTGCCGATTTTAGGCCGATACATCACCATGCTCCCGTTCACCCTGAGCTTGTCGAAGGGGGGCTTCGACAAGCTCAGCCCGAACGGGCTTAAAGCCTGTTTTGCTGCGCGCGCCGTTTCCAGACCTGCCAGGGGCGGTCCAGGTGTTCGTCGTTCATGTCGGAGGCGGCCCGGGCTTCATCCGGGGTGAGGAAGTTGATCTCGCCCATGCGCATGGCCTCGCTCTGCAGGCGGGCGTTGCCCTCGGTGTAGATGGCGCGAAACACCACCTGCTGGATGGAAAACCCCACCACCACATTGCCGTGCCCGCGCATCAGCGCCACGGCAGACTGGCCCAGGTCGGCGGCCAGGGCCCGGCCCAAAGCCTGGTTGCGGATCAGCATGTCAGTGCCCTCGCCGGCCGTGTGCCGGATCTCGAATACCGGCACCTGGGCACCGAGAAAGCCGCTCATGTGGCAGATCGGGCGCAGGCGCGCGCTCGTGACGCCAAAGGGGATGACGGCCGGCGAGTGGCTGTGGATCACGGCCATCACGTCGGGGCGGCTGCGGTAGATCTCGCTGTGAATGAAGCGCTCCACATAGGTCTTGCGCCCGCGTTTGTCGTGCACCTCGCCGTCGAAGTCGCAGACCACGATGTCGTCGCTCGTCACCAGGCCCGGGGCCATGCTGCGCGCGATCAGGAAACGGTCGGGCTGCTGGTCGTGGCGCACGCTGATGTGGCCGAAACCGTCGAGCACGCCTTCGTTGACGAGGATGTGGTTGGCGACGACCAGGTCGTCGATCAGGGCGGGGCTGGCGTGTTGAGGCATGGGTGTCTCCGGCTTGCAGAAATAATAAGTATGGTTATGATCTTAAAACGAATTTGAAAACAAGAGGAGACTTTATGAACCTGCTGCATCGCATTCCTGCCAGCCTTGTGCTGGGCCTCATGCTGCTGGCGACGGCCGGCGCCCAGACCTTCCCGCAACGCCCCCTCCAGCTCATCGTGCCCGTTTCGGCCGGTGGCGGCACCGACGTCATGGCCCGCACCGTGGGCCAGAAGGTCAGCGAGCTGCTGGGCCAGCCCGTGGTGGTGGACAACAAGACCGGCGCGGGCGGCAACATCGGCACGGAATACGTGGCCAAGGCCAAGGCCGACGGCTACACCCTGCTGTTCTCGCCCAGCACCATCGCCACCAATGTGGCCGTGTACCGCAAGCTGCCCTACGACCTGCTCAAGGACTTCCAGACCGTGGCCCTGGTCGGCCAGACCGACGTGGCCCTGGTGGTCAGCAGCAAGATCACGGCCAACAGCGTCAAGGATTTCGTGGAGCTGGCACGCGGCAAACCCGGCGCACTGAACTACGGCTCGGCCGGCATGGGCAGCTCGCAGCACCTGACGGCCGAGTACTTCAACCAGCTCGCCGGCACCTCGTCCAACCACATCCCCTACAAGGGCCAGTCCCAGGCCATGAACGACCTGGTCGGCGGGCAGCTGGACTACATGTTCAGCCCGCTGCAGAACGCCCTGCCTTTCATCAAGCAGGGCCGCATCCGCGTGCTGGCCGTGGCCGCCAAGCAGCGCCACCGCGAACTGCCGCAGACGCCCACCCTGATCGAATCGGGCTACCCCGGTGCCGAGGTGTCCAACTGGTTCGCGCTCTACGCGCCCGCGGCCACGCCCCCGGCCGTGGTCAAGCGCCTGCACGCCGCCTACACCCAGGTGCTCAAGCAGCCCGAAACCAAGGCCAAGCTCGAAGGCATGGGCTTTGACTTCGTCTTCCTCTCCCCCGACCAGGCCACCGACTTCATGCGCTCCGAACTCGTGCGCTGGTCGCGCGTGGCCGCGCACGCAGGCATCAAGGCCGAGTAAACGCAGGCGGCCCGGCCGCACACAAGACCAGCCCGGTACGCCGGGCTTTTCTTTTGGCGCCGCGTCTGCTTGGGACCTGCACGGATAATTCGTGATCCACACCAAGAAGGACGCCCCATGAAATCCCGCGCCGCCGTCGCCTTTGCTGCCGGTCAGCCCCTGCAGATCGTCGAGATCGACGTGGCGCCGCCGAAAAAAGGCGAGGTGCTGGTCAGGATCACCCACACCGGCGTGTGCCACACCGACGCCTTCACCTTGAGCGGTGACGACCCCGAGGGCCTGTTCCCTGCCGTGCTGGGCCATGAGGGCGCGGGTGTGGTGGTGGAAGTGGGCGAGGGCGTCACCAGCGTGAAACCCGGTGACCACGTCATCCCGCTCTACACCGCCGAATGCGGCGAGTGCCTGTTCTGCAAGAGCGGCAAGACCAACCTCTGCGTGGCCGTGCGCGCCACCCAGGGCAAGGGCGTCATGCCCGACGGCACCACACGTTTCTCTTACCAGGGCCAGCCCGTCTACCACTACATGGGCTGTTCCACCTTCAGCGAATACACCGTGGTGGCTGAAGTTTCTCTCGCAAAGATCAACCCCGAAGCCAATCACGAGCAGGTGTGCCTGCTGGGCTGCGGCGTCACCACCGGCCTGGGCGCCGTGAAAAACACCGCCAAGGTGCAGCCCGGCGACACCGTGGCCGTGTTCGGCCTGGGCGGCATCGGCCTGGCCGTGATCCAGGGCGCCAAGCAGGCCAAGGCCGGCCGCATCATCGCCGTGGACACCAACCCCGGCAAGTTCGACCTGGCCAAGGTCTTCGGTGCCACCGATTGCATCAACCCCAAGGACTTCGACAAGCCGGTCCAGCAGGTCATCGTGGAGATGACCACCTGGGGCGTGGACCATTCTTTTGAATGCATCGGCAACGTCAACGTCATGCGTGCCGCACTGGAGTGCGCCCACCGCGGCTGGGGCCAGAGCGTCATCATTGGCGTGGCCGGCGCGGGGCAGGAGATTTCTACCCGCCCCTTCCAGCTCGTCACCGGCCGGCGCTGGCTGGGCACGGCCTTCGGCGGCGTCAAGGGCCGCAGCCAGCTGCCGGGCATGGTGGAAGACGCCATGAAGGGCGACATCCAGCTCGCGCCCTTTGTCACGCACACGCGTGAGTTGAAAGACATCAACCAGGCCTTCGACCTCATGCACGAAGGCAAGTCCATCCGTACCGTCATCCATTACTGAAACACGAGGAGCAGAAGAATGAATCGCGTCGAGCGCCACGCCAGCTTCGGCGGCCGCCAGGAAGTCTGGAAACACGCATCCGCCACCCTGGGTTGCGACATGAAGTTCGGCGTCTACCTGCCGCCCGCCGCCGTGGAGGGCCAGCGTTGCCCCGTGCTGTATTACCTGGCCGGCCTGACCTGCAACGAGCAGACCTTCATCACCAAGGCCGGCGCGCAGGAACACGCCGCCCGGCACGGCTTCATCCTCGTCGCCCCCGACACCAGCCCCCGCGGCCCCGGCGTGCCCAATGAAGACACGTACGACCTCGGCGAAGGCGCAGGCTTCTACCTCAACGCCACACAAGCCCCCTGGGCCCAGCACTACCGCATGGCGGACTACGTGGCGCAAGAGCTGCCCGCCCTCATCGAGCAGAACTTCCCCGCCACCGATGCACGCGGCATCTTCGGCCACAGCATGGGCGGCCACGGCGCGCTCGTCACCGCCTTGCGCAACCCCGGCCGTTACCGCAGCGTCTCGGCCTTCGCGCCCGTGGTCGCACCCAGCCAGGTGCCCTGGGGCCAGAAGGCCTTCACGGCCTATCTGGGCGCGGACACTTCAGCGTGGAAGGAGTGGGATGCGGTGGAACTGGTGGCCAGCGCTACTGAGCGTTTGCCCATCCTGCTGGACCAGGGCGAAACCGATGAGTTTCTGCGCAAGCAGCTGCGGCCGGAATTGCTGGAGGCCGCCTGTGCTGCTGTTGGCCACCCGCTGACGCTGCGCCGCCATGCGGGGTATGACCACAGCTATTACTTCATTGCGAGTGTGATGGCGGATCACTTTGCGCATCATGCGCGGGCTTTGATGCTGAGGTAGTGGGGGCAGCCCTCTTAGATCCATTGCCGCCATCTCGTTCGGAACGAGATGGCAATTCATTGCTCATGCATTCATTACTCAGAATGCACATGGCTCTGGTAAAAGAGCGGTGAGTTCGCGAACTCAATACAACTAAGGGAGGGTCAAAAATGCAACCAACAAAAACGTCACCGCTGAGCATGTTCAGTCAGCCCTTGCAGTACCTAGTGCCGATCTTTCAGCGCGGGTATGTGTGGACGATCGAAAAGCAGATATACCTGCTTTGGGCCGACATTGTGGACCGCGCGAAAGAGTTTGAGCGCTACCAGGCAGTGCAGCGCGCCGCGCAGGAGCAAGGAGCACCGCATCTGGCCAGGCAACCGCGAAAGCACTTTCTGGGTACGGTCATCATCACCGAACACCGATCAGGCATGCCGGGTGAACCCTACACCGCTGAGGTGATCGACGGCCAACAGCGCATGACCACTACACAGTTGCTGGCACTGGCATTCCGCGATGCCTTAGCAGGAGTTGATGACCCGTTCTATCGGGAGTGTGTCGACAGCTATACCTGGAACGCGGCTACTTACCGAGAGAAACACGCGCACTTCAAGGTCTGGCCCACGAATGCTGGCCGACAGGAGATGAGCGCGCTGGTCGATTGCCGCTCGTTTGATGAGGTCTGCAAGTTGTATCCGGTCACGATGATCGGAAGTGGTAAGTCCAAGAAGAGAGTGGCGCGACCGTTATTAGTGGAGGCGTACTTGTACTTCTACGGTGTCATAGGCTACTTTTTACGTGGCGTCGAATTTGACGAGATGCTGCCGATCGAGCCGGGCAGCCTAGACGAGCTTATTGATGATGTGCTTTCCGACGCTGGTCACGCTGTCGACCGAACGCTGTCGGCAAAGTGGATTCACGAAATCCGACACGAGACCCGCCCGAAACTGCCGAATCACGACTTACCCATCCGGAAGGATCGGATCGACCTACTTCTCAGTACGTTGACCGACTACATCCAGTTGATCGAGTTGCGCCTTGGTGTAGAGGACGACGCCCAGGTAATTTTCGAGTCTTTGAATGACCGCGGCGAGCGCCTGACACCGGCCGATCTAGTGCGCAATTTTGTATTTCTGGAGGCGACACGAATCAACGCATCTGCGGGGAAATTGTACGAAACCCATTGGCGTGAATTCGACGAATCGCCTGCTGAGAAGGGTGCAATTAGTAAGAGCAAGCTGTTTTGGAAAGTGGAAGAGCGCCAGGGCCGATTGACAAACACGCGGCTCGATACGCTGCTGTACCACTATGTTTCGATGCGGACGATGAACGACGTAAAACTCGATCACGTCTTCGAGGAGTTCAAGCAGTGGTGGCTAGCGGGCAAGAAAGACGTTGACCAAGAACTTGCGCGTTTGAAGCGAGCCGCTGATTTGTTCCGCGCACTGGTACGACCTGACCGAAGCACCCGCCTAGGCAGGTTCGCGCACAACCTGCGAGTGCTAGACAGTTCGACCGTGACTCCGGTAGTGCTGTTTCTTGGAGAACAGCTGGGACCAGACAGCGAGGTGTTTCTCGACTGCCTGACGGTGCTTGAGTCGTATCTGCTCCGTCGAGCAGTGTGTGGTCGATCCACGAAAGCTTACAACCGCGTCTTCCCTGCACTGCTCAAACGATTGAGTGAGGCTTCCATTCTTACGAGCACCCTCGTGGTTGAGCACTTGAAAGGTTTGGCCGGCGGCGAGACCCAGGATTGGCCGGATGATGCGGCTTTCGGTCAAGCTTGGGCGGAGTTGAATACTTATAAAGCGCTGCGTTCCGCTAAAACCAAAATGCTGCTTGAAGCGCTAGAGCTAGGTTGCCGCAACGAGGTGCATCATGAGTCAGCGCAGTTGCCATCGATCGCGCTACATGTTGAGCACATTCTGCCCATTGCGTGGGAGGCGCACTGGCCAGCGCCGGATGATGAAAATGCAGTACTACTACGCAACCACCTTTTGCACAATATCGGCAACCTCACGCTGCTGACGGCAAAGCTCAATCCGTCGCTGAGCAACTCCGCATTCGTCATCAAGCGCCCTGAAATCACAAAGAGCCTGCTGGCACTGAATGCCTACTTCCAAGGTTCGGCGTTTATCGGCCCGGAGGCAATTTGGGATGAAGAGTGCATTCGGGCGCGATCGAAAAAGTTGTTCGCTGTCGCGATCAAGATATGGCCTTTCGGGACCGCTGGTTAATCTGTCAGTTAGGTCGAGCGTTCGCACCCCTGCAATTTTGCGATTGAAATCTCTAGGTCGTAGGCAGTCGGAAAATCAGGGTATTACCTGTCGCGATCGTTCCAGCACCATCGCATGCCGCTACATCCCCTTGACGTGCGCGTAGCCAGCAAAGGTGCTGACATGCATCATCAACGTGGTCTTGGGCCGATGCGAGCCGCACCCGCGACCCCTTCAGCGCGACAGATCCAGGTCCAGCACCACAGCCGCGTGGTCGCTGGCGCGCATTTGCTCGGGCAACTCGCGCGGATCCAGAGCGACACTCGCCCCGCGCACCCGTTCTGCCCAGGGGCGCTGCAGCAGGATGTGGTCGAGGTCCAGGTCCAGCCCCGCCTCCGTGCGGTGCGTGGCCTTGGTCTGGCCGGCAAAGGGGTTGAGAAAATTTTCCGGGGCACTGAGCAGCTGACGGAATTCATCGCTCTCGGGCGTGCTGTTGAAGTCGCCCGCGATCAGGCCCGGGGTCTGCGGCGCATGGGTGTGCAGGGCGGCCAGGCCGGCTTGCAGCTGTTGGCCCCGCAGCGCCGAGGCGCCGGGCAGATGGATCAGGTGCAGGTTGAGCAGCCACAGACCGTCGGCGCCGCCCGGGACGCGCAGCAGCTGGGCAATGCGTTCGCCGTCGGCGGCATCGTTGGGCAGGGGCAGGACGTGGTGCGCCAGCGGGGGCTGGCGGCTGAGCACGGCCATGCCCGAGCTGCTGGGGCCCAGGCGCCCCTCCACCTGGCGGGGTTTGTGGCGGGCCCGCGCGTGGGTGGCGGTCATGGACAGGGCGCTGGCCAGAAAGGCGGCGGTGTCCCAGGTGCCGTCGTCGCTGGCAAACACCTCCTGCAGCAGCACGATGTCTGGCGCCAGCGCGGCCAGGCCCTGGGCCATGAGCTGCAGGCGCGCGCGGTAGGCGCCGTCGCATTTCCAGGTGTTGAGGGTGACGATGCGCATCAGAGGTCCTGTCTCATCCCGTGGTGGTCAGCTGTTCCCCGCGCGCGTCCAGGGCCAGGCGCAGGCGGGCCACGGCCTCGGCGAGTTCGTGGTTGTTGTGGATCTGGATCGCGCCGGCGGGCAGCGCGAGGGGGACTTCGCGCGCCAGGCGCTGGGCGATGTCTGCGGCCGTTTCCCGCCCGCGGGCGGCCAGGCGGCGGGCCAGCACCTCAGGCGCGGCGCTGATCTGCACCACCGTGGCCTGCGGCCACTGCTGCAGCAGCTGCGGCAGATGGGCGCGTGAGCCGTTGACGAAGACCCAGCGGCCGGTGTGCAGCGGGGCGATCTCAGTCTGCCGCAGGCCGTAGCTCAGGCCGTTGGCCGTCCAGTGCAGGGCCAGGGCGCCGGCCTGGCGCAGCTCTTCGAAGGTGGTGGCGTCGACAGCCTCATGTGCTTCCCCGCCGGCTTCAGCGGGCCGGGTGATGGTGCGGCGGGCCCAGTGGGCGGCGGCGGCCTGGGGCCAGCTCTGGCGCAGGCCCTGCAGCACGCTGTCCTTGCCGGCGCCGGAAGGGCCGATGACGTAGACCAGGCGATGGCTCATGGTGCAAACCCGATCTGTTCCAGCAGACTAAAGGGCGCGCCGGGCACGGGCTCGACACAAAGCGACAGGCACTCGACCAGGCAGGGCGGCAGGGCCGCGAAGTGGGCCGTGGCGGCCTGCTGCAGCCGGGCCATGCTGTTTTCGGGCAGCCCGTCCAGCGGCCCGGTGAGCGAGAGGTGAAAGCGGAACTGCTGCAGCACATAGGGGTAGCCCCAGGCCTGCAGCAGTGCGTCCTGCTCGGGGCTTAGGCCGGCGCGGCGGCGGCGGGCCAGCTCGTCTTCGCTCAAGGGCTGGGCCAGGGGCTGCAGCTGCTGCACGCAGTCGGCCGCCAGCTGTGCAAGTGCGGGCGGGTCTTGCGCCGGGCACAGGGCCAGGAAGTTGCCCAGGTGCTTGACCTGCAGCGGGCCGAGCGTGAAAGGCGCGCGTCCCTGGCACAGGCGGCGCAGCGCCGTGCGCAAGCTGTCGAGGTCTTGTCCAGGCGCGAGCCGGAAGGGCGCCTTGAGCGTGCCGTGCCATCCGTAGCGGCGCGGCTCCATGGTCAGGCGCGCCAACACGTCGGGGGCGATGCCCTCGATCGCCGGCTGTGCCAGGGTTTCTTCGCTGAGCGCGCAACGGCCCAGCCAGCGGCTGCCGGCGTCCCACCAGGCCGAGCCGGACGGAGGCGCGTAGTAGACCGCCACACGATAGGGGGTGGCTGGTTCATGCGCCATGTTCGTGGTCCACGGTGAAGGCGACACGGTCACCGGCAAACCAGGTGCGGGCGTATTCGATGGGCCGGCCCTCGGCGTCGATGTTGACGCTGCTGACCTGCAGCGTGGGGCGCGTGGCGGCCTGGCGCAGTTGTTCGGCCACGTCGGCATCGGGCAGGCGGGCCGAGATGCGGCTTTGCTGGCGCGTGTAGTCGGCCACGCCCAGGCGGGCGAAGGCCTGGGTGATCGAGCCGGTTTCCTGCAGATGGGTGTCGAGCCCGTCGAAACGCGGCAGGGGGAAATAACGGTCACCGTAGTGCAGGGGCTGGCCATCCGCATCCCCCAGCACCACCAGATGCAGCACCGGGCTGCCGGTGCGCAGCTTCAGGGCCTGGGCGACGCCGGCGTCGGCGCGCAGACGCGCAGCGGCGAGGACCTTCAGGCCGCCCTTGAGGCCCGCGTGGCTCAGGTTCTGCTGGTGACGCATGCGCTTGCCCAGCACCAGATCGACGGCGGATTCCTCCACATAGGTGCCGCTGCCCTGGGTGGAGCGCACCAGCCCCAGCTGGCCCAACGTGGACAGCGAGCGGCGGATCGTGTGGCGGTTGACGCCGTACTGCTCCGCCAGCGTGTGTTCCGAAGGCAGGCGTTCGCCCGGGGCGTAGAGGCCGCGGCCGATGGCGTCGGCGATCTCGTGCGCGATGCGGGCCCAGAAGCTGTGGCCGGGATCGGGCAGGAGCAGGGAGGAAACGGGGGCGGTCAGGGTTCTTGTCATGAAAGCTACACAAGTGCTGTCTAAGCTGGAGCCATTGCAAAGTTGTCTATACAAGATACAGGATAGCTGGAACATGTTTCACGCGTTTGACAACACCGGTCCCAACCGTGCCACGGCGCGGCCGCAGTGGATGGCCCTGCTGGCGCGCGCGCCCCTGCAGCTGCTGGAGCAGGCGCTGCAGCCCCACCAGGCCCAGCGGCGTACCGAATGGCTGCGCCGGCCCGAGACCGGTCTCTACATGGTGCAGGGCCGTGCCGGCGGCACCGGCGAGCGTTTCAACCTGGGCGAGATCACCGTGACACGCTGCGCGCTGCGCTGCCTGGCCGCCGGGGCCGAAGCGGGGCCGGTCGGTGTGGCCTATGTGACGGGGCGCAACCACCGGCAGACCGAGCTGGCAGCCGTGGCCGACGCCCTGCTGCAGGAGCCCGCACTGCACGAGACGCTCGAACAGACCCTGCTGGCGCCGATCCGCCAGCACCTGGCCCTGCAGCAGGCGCAGCGCCAGGCCCGGGCGCAGTCGACAAGGGTGGATTTCTTCACCGTGGCCCGCGAGGCGGGCGGCGGTGCCGACGAGGAGGACGAGGCATGAAACAGGAAGACCTGCAGAAGGTGCGCCCGGGATTCGATCAACCGGCCCTGGGCAGTCAAGCGGTGTTCCGCCTCGCCTTGCAGGCGCTGGCCATGCCGGGACGCTCGGTAGAACTGCCGGCCGTGGCGCAGTTGCCCACACTTGGTCATGGCGCGGCAGCCCTGCTGCTGCTGGCCCTGCTGGACAGCGACTGCACGCTGTGGCTCTCGCCCGCACTCGCGGATTCCGATGCACAGGCCTGGCTGCGTTTTCACACCGGTTGCCGCTGCGTGCAGGATCCGGCGCAGGCGCGTTTCCTCTGGCTGGCCGCTGGCGACGCATGGCCCGCGCTGAGCGTGCTGGAAGCGGGCAGCGACGAGTACCCCGACCAGTCGGCCACCTGCGTGATGGAAGTCGCCAGCCTGAAGGCCGGCCCCGCAGACGAGGCCTGGACGCTCGAAGGCCCCGGCATCCAGGGCAGCCTGCCGCTCACGGTACAGGGACTGCCCGAAGATTTTCCGGAGCAGTGGGCGGCCAATCACGCGACCTTTCCGCGCGGGGTGGACGTGTTCCTGGCCACGCACACCCAGGTGCTTGGTCTGCCCCGCAGCACGCGGCTGGGCCACAACGCAGCAGTGGAGATCTGAGCATGTACGTGGCCGTCAAGGGCGGGGAAACCGCCATCCTCAACAGCTACCGCCTGCTGGCGCAGCAGCGCCGGGGTGATGCCTCGGTGCCGGAGCTGGGCATCGCGCAGATTCGCGAACAGATGAAGCTGGCCGTGGACCGCGTGATGACCGAAGGCTCGGTCTACGACCCGGACCTGGCGGCGCTGGCCATCAAGCAGGCCTGCGGGGATCTGGTCGAGGCCATCTTCCTGCTGCGTGCCTACCGCGCCACCCTGCCACGCCTGGGCGAGACCTGTCCCCTGCGCACGGCCGAGATGGTGCTCTCGCGCCGCATCTCGGCCACCTTCAAGGATCTGCCGGGCGGGCAGATCCTGGGGCCGACCTATGACTACACCCAACGCCTGCTGGACTTCACGCTGATGGCCGCCGCGCAGCCCGGCGCGCACGAGGAGGCGGCGCCCGACGCGAAGCCGGTGGCCGCACCGCGGGTGGTGGACCTGCTCAACCAGGAGGGGCTGATCGAGACCCAGCCCCTGCCCGAGGGCGACCCCGCGCCGCGCGACCTCACGCGTGAGCCGCTGCGTTTCCCGGCCGACCGGGCCACGCGCCTGCAGAACCTGGCGCGCGGCGACGAGGGCTTTCTGCTGGCCATGGCCTATTCCACCCAGCGCGGTTATTCACACACCCACCCCTTTGTCGGCGAGATCCGGCTGGGCACGGTGGCCATCGAGCTGGCGCCCGAGGAGCTGGACTTCACGCTGTCCATCGGCGACATCGAGCTGACCGAGTGCGAGATGGTCAACCAGTTTGCCGGCAGCAAGAGCGAGCCGCCCCAGTTCACGCGCGGCTACGGCCTGGCCTTCGGCCACAGCGAGCGCAAGGCCATGGCCATGAGCCTGGTGGACCGTGCGCTGCGCGCCCCCGAGCTGGGCGAGCCTGTGGAAGCCCCCGCGCAGCAGCAGGAGTTCGTGCTCTCGCACAGCGACAGCCTGGAGGCCTCGGGTTTTGTGCAGCACCTCAAGCTGCCGCACTACGTGGACTTTCAGTCCGAGCTGGAGCTGGTGCGCCGCATGCGCGCCCAGGCCGCCGGCGCCACGACAAACACCGAGCAGGAGGACGCATGAACGCCCCCGTTGAAGCCGGCCTGATGCAGGCCCGCCCGCAGGACGCCGCCGTCCCGGACACGGCCGAAGTCAACTTCGCCTACCTGGACGAGCGCACCAAGCGCATGATCCGCCGCGCCATCCTCAAGGCCGTGGCCATCCCCGGCTACCAGGTGCCCTTCGGTTCGCGCGAGATGCCGCTGCCCTATGGCTGGGGCACGGGCGGCATCCAGGTCACGGCGGCCGTCATCGGACCGCAGGACACGCTCAAGGTCATCGACCAGGGCTCCGACGACACGGTCAACGCGGTCAACATCCGGCGTTTCTTCCAGCGCACCACGGGTGTACCGGTCACCACCCGCACCACCGAGGCGACCATCATCCAGACGCGGCACCGCATCCCCGAGACGCCGCTGCGCGAAGGGCAGCTCATCGTCTACCAGGTGCCGGTGCCCGAGCCCCTGCAGCGTCTGGAGCCGCGCGAGACCGAGACCCGCACCCTGCACGCGCTGGCCGAGTACGGGCTGATGCACGTGAAGCTGTACGAGGACATCGCGCGTTACGGCCACATCGCCACCACCTACGACTATCCCGTCATGGTCAACGGCCGTTACCTGATGGCGCCTTCGCCCATCCCCAAGTTCGACAACCCCAAGATGCACATGAACCCGGCGCTGCAGCTCTTTGGCGCCGGCCGCGAGAAGCGCATCTACGCGGTGCCGCCCTACACCCGGGTCGAGAGCCTGGGGTTTGAAGACCATCCCTTCGAGGTGCAGAAATGGGACGCCGTCTGCGCCCTGTGCGGTGCCGCCGACAGCTTTCTCGACGAGGTCATCACCGACGACCAGGGCACGCGCATGCACGTGTGTTCCGACTCGGACTACTGCCAGGAGCGGCAGGCGACGCAGGGAGGCCCGGCATGACGCTGCAGATCCGCGAGGCGACGGACCACGACCTGCCGCAGGTGCTGGCGCTGTACGCGCAGCCCGGCATGAACGACGACCGGGTGCTGGACCTGGCGCAGGCGCGCGAGATCCTGGCCCAGTTCGCCCGCTACCCGAGCTACCGCCTGTTCGTGGCCAACGAGGCCGGCGCGCCGCAGCAGGCGGTGGGGACCTACGCCCTGCTGGTCATGCACAACCTCGCGCACCTGGGCACACCGTCGGCGATCGTCGAGGACGTGGTGGTGGACGTGACGCGACGCGGCCAGGGCATAGGCCGCCAGATGATGGCCCATGCCATGGCGCAGGCGCGCGCGGCCGGCTGCTACAAGCTCGCGCTCTCGTCCAACCGCCGGCGCGAACGCGCGCATGCCTTCTACGAATCCCTGGGCTTCGAGCGCCACGGGTACAGCTTTGTGATCGAACCCCCCAGCCCATGATGCGTGACGAAACCTCCACCCCCCTGCTGCGCGTGCGCGGCGTGGCCAAGCGCTACGGCACCTTCACGGCCCTGCACGAGGCCTCCTTCGACCTGTGGCCCGGCGAAGTCCTGGCCGTGGTCGGCGAGTCCGGCTCCGGCAAGAGCACGCTGCTCAATGCCATCGCCGCACGCGTGCGACCCGATGGCGGCTCGGTGCATTTCCAGATGCGCGACGGCTCGCTGCAGGACGTGCACGCCATGAGCCAGGCCCGCCAGCGCCTGCTGGCCCGCACCGACTGGGGCTTTGTCCAGCAGAACCCGGCCGACGGCCTGCGCATGGATGTCTCGGCCGGCGCCAACGTCGGCGAACGGCTCATGGGCCTGGGCCAGCGCCACTACGGGCAGCTGCGCACGGCCGCCGAGGAATGGCTGCAGCGCGTGGAGATCGATGCCATCCGCGTCGACGACCCGCCGCGCAATTTTTCGGGCGGTATGCGCCAGCGCCTGCAGATCGCGCGCAACCTGGTCACCCGCCCGCGCCTGGTCTTCATGGACGAACCCACCTCGGGCCTGGACGTCTCCGTGCAGGCCCGCCTGCTGGACCTGCTGCGCCAGTTGAGCCGCGAGCTGCAGCTGGCGGTGGTCATCGTCACGCACGACCTCGCCGTCGCCCGCCTGCTGGCCCACCGCATGGTCGTCATGCAGCGCGGCCGTGTGGTCGAGCAGGGCCTGACCGACCAGCTGCTGGACGACCCCCAGCACCCCTACACCCAGTTGCTCGTTTCCTCGGTGCTGCAGCCATGACCCACTCCATGCCATCCTCTTCCACACCCCCGGTGCTTTCGATGCGCGGCGTCGCCAAGCACTTCACCCTGCACCACCAGCACGGCACGGTGCTGCCCGTGTTCGACGCGGTGGAGCTGGACCTGCGCGCCGGCGAATGTGTGGTGCTCGACGGCCCCTCGGGCATGGGCAAGAGCACCCTGCTCAAGCTCGTGTACGCCAACTACCGCGCCACCGCCGGCGAGATCCGGGTGCAGACGGCCGATGGCGCGCGCCTGGATGTGGCCCAGGCCACACCGCGCGAGCTGGTCGCCCTGCGCCGCCACACCATAGGCTACGTGAGCCAGTTCCTGCGTGTCATCCCCCGCGTGTCGGCGCTGGACGTGGTGGCCGAGCCGCTGGCCGAGGATGCCGCCGGCGACCCGGCCGCGCTCGAACGCGCGCGTGAGCAGGCCCGTGCCTGGCTGGCCCGGCTGCGCATCCCCGAGGGCCTGTGGTCCCTGCCGCCGGCCACCTTCTCGGGCGGTGAGCAGCAACGCATCAACATCGCCCGCAGCCTGATCAAGCCCCGGCCCCTGCTCCTGCTCGACGAACCCACCGCCTCGCTGGACGCCGCCAACACGCGGACGGTGATCGAGTTGATCCACGAAGCCCGCAACCGCGGTGCGGCGCTGCTGGGCATCTTCCACGACGGTGCGGTGGCCGATGCCGTGGCCACCCGCCGTGTGCCTGTCTCCTCGTTCCGCCGCACGCGGCCCGCTGCCCTGCCGGCCAGCCCCGCACCCACCCTAGGAGTTCCCGCATGAACGCCCCCCATGACCTGCCCCGGGCCGCCATGGCCCTCGCCCCGCCCGGGGATGTGAGTTTTGCCAATGCCCGCCTGGTGCTGCCCGGCGAGGTGCTGTCCGGTTCGCTGCTCGTGCGCGAGGGGCGCATCGCGTCGCTGGACAGTGGCAGCGGCGTGCCGGCCGGCGCCGAGGACCTGCAGGGCGACTACCTGCTGCCCGGCCTGGTGGAGATCCACACCGACAACTTCGAGCGCCACCTCATGCCCCGGCCCAAGGTGCACTGGGCCGAGTTGCCCGCGCTGCTGGCGCATGACGCCGAGATCGCCGCCGCCGGCATCACCACGGTCTTCGACGCCCTGGGCGTGGGCGAGGCCGACCCCGACAGCCTGCGCGGCGCGGCCTGGGACGGTGTCGTCAACACGCTGGACAACTGCAGCCGCCGCGGCCTGCTGCGCGCGGACCACCTCTTGCATGTGCGCTGCGAACTGCCGGCCCCCAACACCGTCGAGCTGTTCGCCCCCTTTGTGGGCCACCCCCTGGTGCGCCTCATCTCCCTCATGGACCACACGCCCGGCCAGCGGCAGTGGGAGAACATCGAGCACGCCCGTGTCTACTTCACCGGCAAGAAGGGCTGGAGCGAAGACAAGTTCCTGCGCAAGGTGGCCGAGGCCGCCGAGATGCAGGAACGCTACGCCCAGCCCCATCGTCGCCATTTTGTCGACTACGCGCGCGCCCGTGGCATCGCCCTGGCCAGCCATGACGACACCACCCTGGCCCATGTGCAACAGGCCCATGAGGAGGGGGTGAGCGTGTGCGAATTCCCCACCACCGAGCTGGCCGCGCGCGCCGCGCGCGAGCGCGGCATGGCCACCGTCATGGGCGGGCCCAATGTGGTGCGGGGCGGCTCGCACTCGGGCAATGTGGCGGCCTCGCACCTGGCCAGCGTGGGCCTGCTGGACATCCTCTCCAGCGACTACGTGCCCGGCAGCCTGCTGAGCGCCGCGCTGCGCCTGGTGGACGAAGGCCATCTGTCCATGTCGCAGGCGGTGGCCACCGTCACGCGCAACCCCGCCCGCTCCGTGGGCCTGGACGACCGCGGCGAACTGGCCACGGGCCTGCGGGCCGACCTGGTGCAGGTGCGGGTGGTCGAGGTGGCCGACGGCCACCACCATGCCGTGGTGCGCGCTGTCTGGCGCGAAGGCCGCCGCGTGCTCTGAGACGGCAAGCCCCATGAACGCCACCCCGCTGCAGCTTCCTGAAAGCCGCGCGTTTGCCGCCGACGGCCGCCACACCCATGTCGCGGCCCACAACGTCCATGCCCGGCCGCCCCTGGGCCTGGCGCCCACGCTGGCCGGCACGGCCGTGGTGCAGAACTGCCGCTTCGGCCGTTACACCGAGGTGGGCGAGCAGGTGCACATGAGCGACTGCCTGCTGGACGACTACAGCTACCTCAGCCGCGGCTGCGAGCTGATCTCCACCGACATCGGCAAGTTCGCCAACATCGCCGCCATGGTGCGCATCAACCCGGGCTTCCACCCGATGGAGCGCCCCAGCCAGCACCATTTCACCTACCGGCTCAGCCGCTACGGCCTGGCCGAGGGCGACGATGACGAGTTCTTCGAGTGGCGCGCGCGCCAGCGCGTGAGCATCGGTCATGACACCTGGATCGGCCACGGCGCGGTCATCATGCCGGGCGTGCGCATCGGCCACGGTGCGGTGGTGGGCAGCAACGCGGTGGTCACCCGGGACGTGCCGGCCTACGCCATCGTGGCCGGCGCGCCCGCGCGCGTGCTGCGCATGCGTTTTGCCCGCGACATCGCCGAGGCCCTGAGTGCCACCGCCTGGTGGGACTGGGACCACAAGACGCTGGCCGAACGCCTGCCCGACTTCTCCGACCTGCGACGTTTCCTGCACCTGTATGCGCCGCGTCCCGGAAATTTCACGCAACCTTCAAACAACTGTCACACAGAAGTCTGACACTGCCAGTTGTCTAGATGACTTGACCCGGAGACCCTCCATGAACAGCGCCCTGCGCATCCAGAACCTGAGCAAGCGTTTCGTCGGCGGCAAGCTGGCGCTGAACGACATCAACCTCGACATCGCCCAGGGCGAGATGGTGGCGCTGATCGGCGCCTCGGGTTCCGGCAAGTCCACGCTGCTGCGCCATGTGGCCGGTCTCGTCGCCGCCGACGCCCGCCCGGGTTCGCTCATCGAGGTGAGCGGCCGCTGCGTGCAGCGCGACGGGCGCATCCAGCGCGACGTGCGCCGCATCCGCTCCGAAGTGGGTTTCGTGTTCCAGCAGTTCAACCTGGTCGATCGCCTGCCCGTGCTGCTCAATGTGCTGGTCGGCCGCCTGCACGGCATGCCCTGGTGGCGCAGCTGGATCCGCTGGTTCACGGCCCGCGAGCGCGAGATGGCGCTCGATGCCATGGCCCGTGTCGGCATCGCCGAATGCCATGCCCAGCGCGCCTCCACGCTTTCTGGCGGGCAGCAGCAGCGCGCAGCCATCGCCCGCACCCTGGTGCAGGGCGCCAAGGTCGTGCTGGCCGACGAGCCCATCGCCTCGCTGGACCCCGAGGCCTCGCGCAAGGTGATGGAAATCCTTGCGCGCATCAACCGCGAGGACGGCAGCACGGTGGTCGTCTCGCTGCACCAGGTCGACATGGCCCTGCGCTACTGTCCGCGCGTGGTCGCCCTGCACCAGGGCCGCATCGTCTACGACGGCCCCGCGCGCGCGCTCACGCCGGCCCTGCTGCGCGAGCTCTACGGCATGCAGGCCGAGGAAATTCTCAACGGCAGCAGCGCGCTGCACGAACCGGCCGCGCCCGCCGCGCACCCCACCGTGGTGGCCTGGCCGACCCCGCTGGCGCAGGCGGCCTGAACGCCGACGCCGTCTTTTCTTTTCCCCCTCCCCACATCCGAAGGAACTCCCATGATCAAGCAGACCCTCGCGGCCGTGACCCTCGGCCTCACCCTGAGCACCTCCTGGGCCCAGGACATCAGCTTCGGCTTCATTTCGACCGAAGCCAGCCAGAACCTCAAGGCCGACTGGCAGCCCCTGCTGGACGACATGACCAAGCAGACCGGCCTGAAGGTCAAGGCCTTTTTCGCGTCCGACTACGCCGGCATCATCGAAGGCATGCGCTTCAACAAGGTGCAGGTGGGCTGGTTCGGCAACAAGTCGGCCATGGAGGCCGTGGACCGCGCCAACGGCGAGGTCTTCGCGCAGATGGTCAACGCCGACGGCACCCAGGGCTACTACTCGCACCTCATCGTGCACAAGGACAGCCCCATCCAGTCCCTGGACGACGTGCTGAAGAACGGCAAGTCCCTGAGCTTCGGCAACGGCGACCCCAACTCCACCTCGGGCTTCCTGGTGCCCGGCTTCTACGTCTTCGCCAAGAACAAGATCGACGCCAAAGGCCACTTCAAGGTCGTGCGCAATGCCAACCACGAGACCAATGCCCTGGCCGTGGCCAACAGGCAGGTGGACGTGGCCACCAACAACAGCGAAAACCTCGAGAAGATCCGCGAGCGCCAGCCCGAGAAGTTCAAGGACATCCGCGTCATCTGGACCTCGCCCCTGATCCCGCTGGACCCGCTGGTCATGCACAAGGAACTGCCGGCGGCCACCAAGGAGAAGCTCAAGACCTTCTTCTACAACTACGCCAAGACCGACGCACGTGAGAAGGAGATCGTCTACAAGATCTCCAAGCTCTCGGGTTTCAAGGCATCGAGCAACGCGCAGCTGCTGCCCATCCGCGAGCTGGACCTGTTCAGCAAGCGCAACAAGATCGAGGCCGACACCACCCTGGCCGCCGCTGACAAGGCCGCCAAGCTGGCCGACCTGGACAGGCAGCTCGCCGCCCTGCAATAAGGCACGCGCCCCAGGCCCGTCCCTTGCACGGCGGGCCTGGGGCCAGCTCGCACTTGAAGACGAGTGAGAGCAGGCCCCCCCACCTGGAAACTGCGATGAGCACAACGACCACCCCCACCGCGCTGGCTTCGCTGGCCCAGGTCAGCGCCGCGCGCCCCGGCCTGGCCTGGTACCTGGGCTGGGCCGCCCTGGTCCTGTTGCTGGTGGGCTCCTGGAAAGGCGCCGACATGCGCCCCCTGGAGCTGCTGCGCGACTCGGGCAATATGGCCAAGTACCTCGGCGAATTCTTCCCGCCCAACTTCGCCGGCTGGCGCATGTACGTGGAAGAAATGGTGGTCACGCTGCAGATCGCTGTCTGGGGCACCGCCCTGGCTCTGATCACCGCCGTGCCCCTGGGCCTGCTGGCGTCGTCCAATATCGTGCCCTGGTGGGTGTACCAGCCCGTGCGGCGCGTGCTCGACGCCTGCCGTGCCATTAATGAGATGGTGTTTGCCATGCTTTTCGTGGTGGCCGTCGGCCTGGGGCCCTTTGCCGGCGTCCTGGCCCTGTGGATCCACACGGCCGGTACCCTGGCCAAGCTCTTCTCCGAGGCCGTCGAGGCCATCGACCCGCAGCCCGTCGAGGGCATACGTTCCACCGGCGCCTCGGCGCTGCACGAGATCGTCTACGGTGTGATCCCGCAGGTCATGCCGCTGTGGATCTCCTTCACCCTCTACCGCTTCGAAGCCAATGTGCGCTCGGCCTCGGTGGTGGGCATGGTGGGTGCCGGCGGCATCGGCGTGGTGCTGTGGGAGATCATCCGCGGCTTCCAGTACGCCGAGACGGCTGCCGTCATGATCATCATCATCGTCACCGTCAGCCTGATCGACCTGGTCTCGGCGCGTATCCGCAAGTTCATGATCTGAGGGAGCGGGCCGCCAACATGCAAATGCTCTGGCCCCCTGTGATGGAGCGGACCTGCGCTGCATCCGGGTCCCGCTGAAGCTGCGCCGGCATGCGGGCCAGGACTACAGCTATAACTTCATCGAGAGCGTCCTGGCCCCAGGTGTTCACTGCGCGCCAGGCCAGCGCTTCTCCAGCCAGGCATCCACACTCCAGCCGCGCGGGCCGAAGATGGCCAGGGCGGCGGCCAGGGTGCCCCAGAGGACGTGCTGCTGCAGCGCAGCGGGGGCGATCTCGGGCAGGGACAGCACGGCGACGGCGTTGACGACAAAAAGGCCCAGCGCGGCAAAACGCGTGAGCAGGCCCGCCAGCAGCAGGGCCGGCAGCAGCAGCTCGCCACCGGTGCCCATGAGGGCGGCCACGGCGGGGGAGAGCAGGGGCACGTGGTATTCCTCGGTGAAGAGCAGCAGGGTGGTGTCCCAGTCGCGCAGCTTGGTCAGGCCGGAGAGGAAAAACACCTGGGCCAGATAGAGGCGGGCCAGCAGGGCCGCCGCCGGTTGCAGATGGTCCAGCAGGCGGCTGCCCTGCTGGTAGAGGCGGCCCAGGCGGGCCGGGAGGCCGCGGGCGTCGGGGGAGGTGTCGGGGGCCATGCGTGTCTCCTGGTGATGTTCAGTGTTCGGGGTCGTGCACGCCGAGCACCAGGGCGCCGGTGACGGCCTCCTGCAGCCAGGCGCTGAAGTCGAAGTCCGGGGCCTGCGCGACCGCCGCGTCGAGGGCGCTGCCCAGGGTCTGGCCCTGGGCCAGGGCCTGCAGCAGGGCGGCCTCACCCGCGTGGGCGGCGCGCAGCCGGGGCTGCAGGCCGGCGCGCCAGAGCACGGCGGTTTCGGCGCAGCCGGCGCGCAGGCGGCGGCCGGCTTCGTCCAGGTCGGTGCCCTGACGGTGAGCCTGGACGATGGACAGGGTGGGCCAGGCGCTGGGCAGCACGGCGCAGCCCGGGGCCAGGCGCAGCAGCAGGGTGGCCGGATCGCCGCTCAGCAGGCGGGCGTAGCTGGCCGTGTCGGCTTCTACGTCGGCCGCCATGCCGCAGCCGTGCAAGGCCCATTCGAGGCGGGCCACGTCGGCCAGATAGGGGTCTTCCTGCAACTGCGCGTCGGCCTGCAGGAAGGCGGCCAGGTCTGCACCCCAGCGGTTCATGTCGCCGTGCTGCGGGGGGTGGCGGTGCCAGAAGGCGCGTGCGAGTTCGGCAAAACTGTCCTGGCCCAGCAGCTCTTGCAGCACGGGGTAGGCGGCGGCCAGCGCACGCTCGGCCAGGGCCTGGCCGTTGGCCTGGTAGACCTGCAGGCCGCGCTGCCAGGCCGGCTGCAGCAGGGGCGCCAGGACCTGGGCCGCGGGCGGGCCGTCCCAGAGGGCGGCGAGCAGGGCCTCTTGCTGGGCGGCGAGGGCGGCGCTCATGCGAGGGCTTCCGCGGGGGTGAGTGCGCGGGCCTGGTCTTCGGCCTGCGCGACTTCGGCCAGCAGCACATCGAGCGCGGGGATGTCGGTGTCCCATTCGATCAGGGTGGGGCGGGCGCCCCAGCGCTGCAGGGCGTGGGCGTGCAGCAACCAGACCTCGGGGCAGACGCGGCTGCCATGGTCGTCGATGACGATTTCGCCATGGGCGTCGTGCACATGCTGGTGGCCGGCCAGGTGGATTTCGGCCACGAGTTCGGCGGGCACGGTGTCGATCCAGGCGCGGCAGGCCGCGAGGGGGTCCGGGGCTGCGCCGCGCAGCTGGGCATTGCGGGCGTTGACGTAGAGGTTGTTCACGTCAACCAGCAGGCTGCAGCCGGTGCGCCGGGCCAGGCTCACGAGCCAGTCGGCTTCGTCCTGGGTGTCTTCGGCCGGGCTGTGCCAGTGCAGATAGGCCGAGAGGTTTTCGATGGCGAGCGGGCGGCGCAGGCGCTCCTGGACACGCTCGATGTTGCGCGCCATCACGTCCTGGGCCGCGCGGGTGTGGGGCAGGGGCAGCAGATCGGCCGCGTGGTGGGGTGCGCCGCGCCAGTGGGCGCGGGCGAAACAGGCGTGGTCGCTGACGCGCACGGGGTCGATGCGGCGGACCAGGCGCTCGAGCTGGTCCAGATGCCAGTCGTCCAGACCCAGGGCCGAGCCCAGCGACAGGCCCACGCCGTGCAGGCTGATGGGGTAGTCCCGCCGGCCGCGTTCCAGCACGGCCAAGGCTGCGCCACCGTCGGCAAAGAAGTTCTCGGAATGGACTTCGAGGAAGGCGAGTGCCGGCTGCCGTTCCAGCAGCTCGGCGTAATGGGGGTGTCGCCAGCCCAGGCCCGTGGCGGGTGCCGTGGCTTGCAGGGGCAGGGCGGACGACATGGGGGATCAGCTCTTCTTGGCAGCGGCCTTGGCTTCGTCCATGGTCAGGCCTTTCATCTGCTTGCAGGTGCCCTTGGCCACGTACTTCCACTCGCCCTTGTCGTCGCTGACCTTGGACTGGCCGGCGCAGGAATGGGTGCCGCTGAGGTTGGCGCAGTCGTTCTGGCCGGCCTTGGCGATGCCGAAGCATTTTTCCTTTTCCTGGGCGACTGCCGGGGCGGCGGCCAGGGTCAGGGTGAGCAGGGCGGCCGCAGCGGCGGCGATGGTGGCGCGTTGATTCATGGTAGCTCCTGTGACAGGGTTGAAGTGATAACCTGCGGTCAGGTCAGCTGAACCGCAGGTCAGAGGGGTAGTCGGACCCCGGGGCGCGCTTCTTACACGTCGCGTGAAATATTTTTTGTGTGGCTCAGAGCAGGTCGGCGATCCGGTCCCAGGCTTCGGGGGGGATGCGGCCGCTGTAGCGTTCGACCGTGCGGCCCTGCTTGTCGATCAGCAGCGACAGTGGCAGCCGACCCGTGGGGCCCACGTTGTCGCTGTAACCGGGCGAGCGGCTCCAGAGCTGCACAAATTGCTGGCGGGCCGGCACCATCTGGGCGATGAGCTTTTCGTAGGCCACGACGTCCTGCATCTGCCGATCGGTGCTGATCAGGACCAGCTCGAAGGGCTGGTTCTTCCAGCCCTCGTAGTTCAGGCGCAGCTCCTGCATCTTGTCGCGGCATACGGAACAGTCGGTGCTCCAGTACATGACCAGCACGACCTTGCCGCGCAGGGACGCCAGATCAAAGGCCTTGCCCTGGAAGGTGGTGCCACGCACGCTGAGCGCAGGTTCGGCAGACCAGGCCAGGGGCATAGGCAGGAGGAAGGCGGCAAGCAGGAGGAGGCGTCGCAATCTCATGGGGGCCTTTCGTGGTGTGCGCGGATGAAGCCGGCGCCGCCTACTTTACCGCGAGTCGGCGCGGCGCTCCAGCAGCATGGCGTCTCCGTAACTGAAGAAGCGGTAGCGTTGACGGATAGCATGCCGGTACAGCCCCATGATGTGCTCGTAACCCGCAAAGGCGCTGACGAGCATCATGAGCGTGGACTTCGGCAAATGGAAGTTGGTGACCAGCAGGTCGGCCACCTTGAACTCGAAACCCGGGGTGATGAAGATTTCGGTGTCGCCGCTGGGCTGGCCGGTCTGGGCCCAGGATTCCAGGGTGCGGATGGTGGTGGTGCCCACGGCGACGATACGGCCGCCTTTGGCCTTGGTCTCTGCGATGGCCTGCTGCGTGGCGGCGGGCACTTCGTACCACTCGCGGTGCATGCGGTGTTCGGCCAGGTTCTCGGTCTTCACGGGTGAGAAGGTGCCGGCGCCCACGTGCAGGGTGACGTTGGCGCGCTGGACGCCGCGGGCTTCGAGCGCGGCCAGCAGACCTTCGTCGAAGTGCAGGGCGGCGGTGGGCGCGGCGGCGGCGCCGGGTTTGGCGGCGAAGACGGTCTGGTAACGCGCCACGTCTTCGGCGCTGTCGCCGTGTTCGATGTAAGGGGGCAGGGGCACGTGGCCGTGCTGCTCCATCAGCGCGTGCGGTTCGTCGCTGAAGTGAAAACGGAACAGTTGCCCGTTTTCATCGGGCCAGCGGCCCAATAAGGTGGCGGTGTAGCCGCCCGTCATCTGCAGCACCGTGCCCACGGCGGGTTTCTTGCTGACCTTCATGTGGGCCACCACCTCGTGGCCGGTCAGCACGCGTTCGATCAGCAGTTCCAGCTTGCCGCCCGTGGGCTTCTCGCCGAAGAGTCGGGCCTTGACCACCTTGGTGTCGTTGAAGACCAGCAGGTCTCCGGGCTGCAACAGCCCCGGCAGTTCACGGAAGATGCGGTCGACGGGCTGCGTGCCACGGCCGTCGAGCAGGCGCGAAGCGCTGCGCTCAGAAGCCGGGTGCTGGGCGATGAGCTCGGGCGGGAGCGCGAAGTCGAAATCGCTGAGGGTGTGGGTGCGCGCGGCGCCGGGGGACGTGGACATGTGCTTGAGGGCTGGACGAACCCGTGCCAAGTGGTGAAGCATTCGATTTTCTCATGGCTGGGGTAATCCCGCGCTGGCGACGCGACAGCCGATGAAATAATCGCCCGCATGAAAGCCTTCCGCATCGGATCGGGCGCCGGTTACTCGGGCGACCGCATCGATCCCGCCCAGGACCTGGCCGAGCGCGGAGAACTCGACGTGCTCGCCTTCGAATGTCTGGCCGAACGCACCATTGCGCTGGCGCAGCTGCGGCGCAGCCAGGACCCGCAGCGCGGTTACGACCCGCTGCTGGAGGAGCGCATGCGCGCCGTGCTGCCGGCCTGCCTGCGCCAGGGCACGCGCATTGTCACCAATATGGGCGCGGCCAACCCGCTGGCTGCCGGCCAGGCCGTGCTGCAGGTGGCGCGCGAACTGGGGTTGCCGCGCCTGCGCGTGGCCGTGGTGCTGGGCGACGACGTGCTGCCCTGGATGCAGGCGCACGATGTGCCCCTGCTCGATACGGACCAGACCGTGCGTTGCCTGGACGGCCGGCTGATTTCGGCCAATGCCTACCTGGGAGCCGATGCCCTGCTGCCGGCACTGCGGTCCGGTGCCGATGTGGTGATCACCGGCCGTGTGGCCGACCCGGCATTGTTCCTCGCACCGCTCATGCATCACTACGGCTGGCGCGCCGACGACTGGCCCCTGCTCGGGCAGGGCACCGTCATCGGCCACCTGCTGGAATGCGCGGCGCAGGTCAGCGGCGGCTACATCGCCGACCCGGGCCGCATCGACATCCCGCGCCTCGAAGACGTGGGCTTTCCGCTGGCCGAGGTGCAGGCCGATGGCCAGGCTGTCATCACCAAGCTGGCTGGCAGCGGTGGGCGCGTCGACCGCCTCACCTGCACCGCGCAACTGCTTTACGAACTGGAAGACCCGCAGCGCTACCTGCAGCCTGATGTGGTGGCCGATTTCTCGCGCGTGCAGCTGCAGGAGGTGGGCGCCGACCGCGTGCGGGTGCAGGGCGCCAGCGGCAGCGCCCGGCCCGAGCAGCTGAAGGTGACGCTGGGTTACCGCGATGGATTCATCGGCGAGGGGCAGATCTCCTATGCCGGCCCCGGCGCACGTGCGCGCGGCGAGCTGGCCCTGTCGGTGTTGAAGCATCGCCTGCAGCGCATCGGCCTGGGCGGGCTGGAGCAGCGGGCCGAGCTGATCGGCGTCAACGCCATGCACGGCCCCGGCCTGGGGGCCGATCGCGAACCCTACGAGGTGCGCCTGCGTCTGGCCGTGCGCACGACCACCCGTGCGCAGGCCGAGCGCGTGGGCCAGGAAGTCGAGGCCCTGTACCTCAATGGCCCGGCCGGCGGCGGCGGCGTGACGCAGGCGGTGCGCGAGGTGGTGGCGGCTGCGTCAGCCCTGATCCCGCGCCGTGCCGTGACGACCTCTTGCCAGGTGCTGGAGCTCTGACATGAAAAAGATCGGCGACATCGCTTACGCCCGTTCCGGCGACAAGGGCAACCGCGCCACGCTGAGCGTCATTGCGCTGGACCCGGCCGACTACCCGGTGCTGGAGCGTGCCCTGAGCGCCGAGCGCGTGCGCGCCTGGTACCGCGGCAGCGTGCACGGCGGGGTGGATCGTTACCCCCTGCCGCAGCTGGGCGCCGTGCACTTCGTCATGCATGATGCGCTGGGCGGTGGCGTGACGCGCTCGCTGGCGCTGGACGCACACGGCAAGAGCCTGAGTGGTGCCATCCTGGACCTGCCGCTGGCGCCGGACCCCAACTGAATTCGACCTGTTCCGTTCATCACACAAGGAGACTTCCATGCCATCGATCCCCCGCCTCCTGGCCCTGCTGGGCGCAACCCTGCTCGGCGTCAGCGCCGCGCTGGCCCAGCCCTATCCGAACAAGCCCATCAAGGGCATCGTGCCCTTTGCGGCGGGCAGCGCCACGGACCAGATCGGCCGCGCCTTCGCGGCCAAGATGTCCGAGACCCTGGGCCAGCCCATCGTGATCGAGAACAAGGCCGGCGTGAACGGCATGCTGGGCGCCGATGCCGTGGCCAAGGCCGCGCCCGACGGCTACACCATCCTGTTCGGCACCAACAGCACCAACGCCGCGCTCAAGAGCCTGATGAAGAAACTGCCCTATGACCAGGACACGGCCTTCGTACCGGTCGGCTACCAGGGCTCGGTGCCCCTGATCATCGCCGTCAACAACGACGTGCCGGCCAAGACCCTGCGCGAGTTCGTCGACCTGGCCCGGGCCAAGCCCGGCCACGTGACCTTTGCCAGCGCCAGCACCTCGCAGCTGGTGTCGTCCGAGGTGTTGGCCAGCATGGCCGGCGTGCAGATGACCAACGTGCCCTACAAGAGCGGCCCGGCCGCCATGACCGACCTGATCGGCGGCCAGGTGATGATGTTCAGCGCCGACTTTGCCGTGACCCTGCCCCAGGTCAAGGCCGGCAAGATCCGCGGCCTGGCGGTCACCTCGGCCAAGCGCTCGGCCGCTGTTCCCGAGCTGCCGACTGTCAACGAAGCCCTGGGGCTGAAGGACTATGAGCTGATCGCCTACTTTGCCGTTTTCGCGCCGGCCGGCACGCCGCCCGAGATCGTGGCCAGGCTCAACCACGCCATCAACCTGGCGGCGCAGAGCACGGATATCCAGGAGCGCTTTGCCGCCAATGGTTTCGCGACCGAACCCGGAACACCCGAGGCCCTGGCCCAGCGCAGCGCTCGGGAGACCGCCAAGTGGGCCAAGGCCATCCGCGACGCGAAGATCGAACCGCAGTGAGCCGGGGCTGAAAGCAGGGCTGCGCTGCGGGCGGGCACAATCCGCGCATGACCCGGGATCGCGCCCCAGACCCAGCAGCCGACAAGCCCCTGTCGGCCCCGCAGAAGGCCCTGCACAAGCTGGGCCTCAAACGCGACATCGACCTGGCCCTGCACCTGCCCCTGCGTTACGAGGACGAGACGCGCATCACCCGCCTGGCCGACGCGCGCGAGGGCGACACGGCGCAGATCGAGGGCGAAGTCACGGCCTGTGAGGTGGCCTACCGCCCGCGCCGCCAGTTGCTGGTGACCGTGAACGACGGCAGCGACAGCTGCGTGCTGCGCTTCTTCAATTTCTATCCCTCGCAGCAGAAGGCCCTGGCCGTGGGCACCAGGATCCGCGCGCGCGGTGAGTTCAGCGGCGGTTTCCTGGGCTGGACCATGGTGCATCCGCACTGCAAGGCGGCCAGCGGCGACCTGCCCACGGCGCTCACCCCCGTCTACCCCACGGTGGCGGGCCTGCCCCAGCCCTATCTGCGCAAGGCGGTGCTCGGCGGCCTGGCGCGCGCCGAACTCTCGGACACGCTGGCACCCGAGGTGGCGGCCCAGCTCAGGCTGCGGCCCCTGTGGACACTCAAGCAGGCGCTGGAGTTTCTGCACCACCCCAGGCCCGATGTGATGCTGGCCCAGCTGGAAGACCACACGCACCCGGCCTGGCAGCGCCTGAAGCTGGAGGAGCTGCTGGCCCAGCAGCTGTCGCAGCTGCAGTCACGCCGCGAACGCGAACACCTGCGCGCGCCTGTGTTGCGTGTGGACGGCGCGGCTTCGCTGCACGAGCGCCTGCTGAAGACCCTGCCCTTCCAGCTGACCGCAGCGCAGCGCCGCGTCTGCACGGAGATCGCGCAAGACCTGGCGATGCACAAACCCATGCACCGCCTGCTGCAGGGCGACGTGGGGTCCGGCAAGACGGTGGTGGCCGCGCTGGCCGCGACGATCTGCATGGACGCGGGTTGGCAGTGCGCGCTGATGGCGCCCACCGAGATCCTGGCCGACCAGCATTTCCGCAAGCTGGTGGGCTGGCTGGAGCCCCTGGGCGTGCGCGTGGCCTGGCTCACGGGCAGCCAGAAGAAAAAAGAGCGCACGGAGATGCTGGGCCTGATCGAACGCGGCGAAGCCGGCCTGGTGGTGGGCACCCACGCGGTGATCCAGGAGCAGGTGCAGTTCAGGAACCTGGCCCTGGCCATCATCGACGAGCAGCATCGCTTCGGCGTCGCTCAGCGGCTGGCTTTGCGTTCGAAGACACAGGGGCCTGAGGACCCCTCCCCCGGCGGGGGGAGGGATGGGGAGGGGGTGAGCGTCAATACGGCATCGGATGCGGTTGGCGCGCAGCGCGAACCGCATATGTTGATGATGACGGCCACGCCGATCCCGCGCACGCTGGCCATGAGTTATTACGCGGACCTCGACGTCTCCACCATCGACGAGCTGCCGCCGGGGCGCAGCCCCATCGTGACCAAGGTGGTGTCCGAGCAGCGGCGTGACGAGGTGATCCAGCGCATACGCGGCCAGCTGGAACAAGGCCGGCAGGTCTACTGGGTCTGCCCGCTGATCGAGGAAAGCGAGATGCTGGACCTGAGCAACGCCACCGAGACCCATGCGGAGCTCAGTGCTGCGCTGCCGGGTGTGCTGGTGGGCCTGCTGCATTCGCGCATGCCCGTGGCCGAGAAGAAGGCCGTGATGTCCTTGTTCACGGGCGGGCAGATGGGCGTGCTGGTCAGCACCACGGTGATCGAGGTGGGGGTGGACGTGCCCAATGCCACGTTGATGGTGATCGAACACGCCGAGCGTTTCGGCCTGTCGCAGCTGCACCAGCTGCGCGGGCGCGTGGGGCGCGGGGCGGCGGCTTCGGCCTGCGTGCTGCTGTATTCCACCGGTGACGCACCACGCCTGGGCGCGGGGGGCGAAGCCCCGCGCCAGGGCGGAAATGAGAGGCCGCACTTGAGCGCGGCAGCGCGTGAGCGCCTGAAAGCCATGGCCGAGACCAGCGACGGCTTCGAGATCGCGCGGCGCGACCTGGACATCCGCGGACCGGGTGAGTTCCTGGGCGCGCGCCAGTCGGGCGCGGCCCTGCTGCGTTTTGCCGACCTGGCCGAAGACAGCCAGCTGCTGGCCTGGGCCCGCGAGGCGGCCCCGGTGATGCTGGACCGCCACCCGGCCCTGGCGGAGCGCCACGTGATGCGCTGGCTGGGCAGTCGCACCAATTTCTTGAAAGCCTGATCAGAGGCGTGGTCCGGGCAGTTGCAAATGTGTAGCATCCACGGCACGCCAGACGTGGCGCGGCGCTCAATGTGAATTAGACTCCGGGCATACCTGGAACATCAACGATGGCCAAGGATCCCTCCCCCAAGCTTGCCTCTGGCGACACCGCCTACCTCTACCGCGCCGCCATCGGCCCGCGCGCGCAAGACTATTACCTGCGCCATTTCGCCCGTTTCGACGGCGAGGGCAAGGCCGGCAGCAGCTGGAACTGGGCGGCCTACTGGACCACCTTCAACTGGCTGGTCTACCGCAGGATGTGGGGCTGGGCCCTGGCCTACGTGGGCGCGCTGATGGGGCTGGCGCTGCTGGTCTTCGGCGTGGGCAAGCTGGTGTTCAACTACTCCGACACCAGTGCCGTGCTGCTGTCCCTGTTCCTGCTCGCGGCGGCTTTTGTGCTGCCCGGGCTCTATGCCAACGCCTGGTTCTACACCCACTGCAACGAGAGGATCTCGGCCGCGCTGCGCAGCTCGCCCGAGGTGAAGAACGCCGCCTCCGTGCTGGCCAGCCAGGCCCCGGACAACCGCCGCCTGCTGCTGCTGGGCTTGGGCAATGCAGTGCTGGCGGCCCTGGTGCTCACCACCATGAACTGGTTCCAGGGCAGCGAAAGCGCCTTGCCCCAGCTGGCGGCACAGGAAGAGCGCCCGCTGGCCGGCGGCCAGTCCGGCCAGGTCCGCGCGCTGGCGACGGCTCCCGCGCCTGCAACCACCGAGCCGGCCGTGACGGCCAGTGCACCGGCTGCGGCGCCTGCCCCCGCACCCGCACCCGTGGTGGCGCCTGCCGCCGCCCCCGAGACCCCCCAGCTGGCCCAGGCCGCCAGCGTGCCTGCGACCCCCGCGCCGGTTCGGCCGGCGGTCAGCGGCAAGCCGGCCATGGTCAATGCTTCGGACCGCAGCGCACCATCGGCCAAGCCGGAGCCCGCCGCGCCGGCCCCGGCGCGCCCGGTGGCTGCGACCACCATGGCGGCAGCGTCACCAGCGGCTGCGCCCCGCCCGGCCGCCGCGGCCAGTGCCCCGCAGCCGCGTTATGTCTGGGTCATTCAGGTGGGTGCCTACGCCCAGGAAGCAAATGCGCAGAAGGCCCTGGCTGACGTACAGGCGCTGGGCCTGGAGGCCGGGGCCGAATCTTTCGAGAGCCCCAGGGGCAAGCTGATGCGTGTGCGTGTCGGCCCCTTCACCCGCCAGGCCGAGGCCGACCAGGCCGCGCTGCGCATCAAGACGCTGAACCTTCCGACCCTGGTGATACGCCAGCGGCCCTGATCGTCGCCCTCAGCGCTGGCCTATATTCACCTGCCCGAAAATGCCCTGTGCCTCGCGCGGCATGCAGCGCCAGTACTGTTCGCTGGCCTGCACCTGGCCGCCCAGGATGGCTGCGGCTTCCCAAGGCCAGCGCGGTTTGTAGAGCATGGCGCGCGCCAGCGCGATCAGGTCGGCGTCACCGGCCTGCAAAATATCTTCTGCCTGTTGTGGCTCCGTGATCAGGCCGACGGCCGTGGTCGGCAGTCCGCAGGCTTTGCGCACTTGGCGTGCATAGGGCACCTGGTACGCGGGGCCGATGGCAATCTTCTGCAGCGGCGACACGCCGGCCGTGGAGACGTGCATGAAGTTGCAGCCCAGGTCTTTGAGACGGTGCGAGAACGCCAGGGTCTGCGGCAGGTCCCAGCCGCCTTCGACCCAGTCGGTGGCCGAGACGCGCAGGCCTACCGGGCCGTCAAACACGGCGCGTACGGCGGCAAAAACTTCCAGTGGAAAACGCATGCGGTTTTCCAGGCTGCCGCCGTATTCGTCGCTGCGCTGGTTGGCCAGGGGCGAGAGGAACTGGTGCAGCAGGTAACCGTGGGCGGCGTGCAGTTCGATGGCGTCGATGCCGATGCGCCGGGCCCTCAGTGCTGCGGCCACGAAGGCGTCGCGCACTTCCTGCATCTGCGCCAGCGTCATGGCCGCGGGCGGCGTCTCGGTGGGCAGCTGCGGCAGGGCCGAGGGGGCCAGCGCCTGCCACCCGCCCTGTTCCGCGCTGAGCTGCTGTCCGCCGCGCCAGGGCACGGCGCTGGCGGCCTTGCGGCCGGCGTGCGCGAGCTGGATGCAGATCGGCATGGGGGGCGCCAGCTGGCGCGCCCGCTGCAGGGTGCTGCCCAGGGCCTGTTCCGTGCGCTCGTCCCACAGGCCCAGGCAGTCGGGGGTGATGCGGCCGCTGGCCGTGACGGCGGTGGCCTCGATGGTCATCAGGCCGGCACCGCTGTTGAGCAGGCTGGTCCAGTGCGCGAGGTGCCAGTCCGTTGCCTCGCCGCTCGCCGCCGAGTACTGGCACATGGGGGCGATGACGATGCGGTTGGCGAGCGCAAGAGGGCCGCGCGGTGCGGGCAGTTCGAAGGGGGAGAAAAGCAGGCTCACGGCAGAGGGGGTGGGGGATGGTTGGAAGATTTTGGCATGATGCCTGCACCAGCCCGGTGACGCAGGCAGCGCCGCCGCACGATCCAAGGTGAGAACACTCCAGGCCTGATGCATGCAAAACCTGAATGAAGCCGTGACGCTCTATCCCGCGCTGGGCGAGGTCACGCCCTCCCTGGCCTCGCTCGGCGCTTCGGTGCTGGAGGTGCCGGCCGGGGCCGTGCTGTTCGACGAAAACGCGCCCTGCCAGGGTTTTCCGCTGGTGCTGTCGGGTGAGGTGAAGGTGTCGCGCAGTTCGGGTGAAGGGCGCTTCCTCGAGCTGTACCGCGTCGTGCCCGGTGAGCTCTGCCTGGTGTCCAGCGCCTGCCTGTTCCGCGGTTTGCCCCTCTCGGCGCAGGGCGTGACCACCCGGCCCACGCGCCTGCTGCTGATTTCTCCCGAGACTTTCCGGTGCTGGCTGGAGACACCACGCTTTCGTGATGAGGTGCTGGGGCTGTTCGCGGAACGCATGGCGGACCTGACCAGCCTGATCGAGGCGATCGCCTTCCACAAGCTCGACCAGCGCCTGGCCCGCGCGCTGCTGGGGCGTGGCCAGGACTTGGCCCTGACGCACCAGGCCCTGGCGGACGAGCTGGGCACGGTGCGCGAGATGGTCACCCGCCTGCTGCGCCGTTTCGAGCGTGAGGGCTGGGTGCTGCTGGCGCGCGAACACATCCAGATCCTCAACAGCGCCGCCCTGCGTGCGCTGGCCGCCGCCGCGCCCTCGTCCTGACGGCGGGTGCCCGGGCTGTGTGACGCAGGTCACAGACGCGGGCGTGAACGAGGCGTCCAATGCACCATTGTTTCACCATTGCAAAGGAACCCACATGAAAACGAACGAAGGAAATATCGACCGTGCGCTGCGCGTCGTTGCCGGCCTGGTGCTGATCGGCCTGGCGGCCACCGGAACGGTGGGCGTCTGGGGCTGGATCGGTGTCGTGCCCCTGGCCACCGGCGCCCTGGGCTGGTGCCCGCTGTACGCGGTGCTGGGTTTCAATACCTGCCCGCTCAAGCGATAGGCCACGCTTGCGGCCCCGCCGCTTGCTGGCGGGGTGCTTGATGCGCATCAAGGAGGCTGAGGCCTCCTTGATTTTTTTCGGGGTGGGGTTCGTCTGGCGCAGGCGGTGCGGACATGGAACAATGACTGCAACGATGAAATACCTCACCAGCCTCCTGCTGCTCGGCCTGGGCCTCGCGCCCTCCCTCCTGGTGGCGGCTCCCCCGGAGCCGGCAGCGCCACTTGCCCGGCCTGCGCTGCCGGTGCGCGATCTGGTGGTGGAACTGCGCCAGGTCGAGGAAGGCAGCGCCGGTTATGTGGCGGGCACGCGGCCACAGGCGCCGCTGATGGCACCGCAGCAGCTGCAGGTGCGCAACGGCAGCCAGGGGCGTTTGAGCTGGGGCCAGGCCATCCCCATGCAGTGGGTGCAGTCCGTCAATGCCGCCGGTCCCATGACGGGGGCGGGCGTCAAGCAGGGTCTGACCTGGTTGCAGGCCGGGCAGGCCGTCATGGTGCGGCCGCGCTGGCCTGGCGGGCAGCAGGCCGCCAGTGTCGACATCGAGGTGCAGACGGCCAGTGTCGAGAGCCGACCCGGTGCAGAACTGCCGACGCAGCAGCGCGGCGAACTCGTCACCACCGTGCAGGCGCCCCTGGGGCAGTGGGTCACGCTGGCCCGCAGCGGCCAGGGCACGCCACAGGGCAGCTACCGCAGCGACGCCGCGACACAGCGGCCACGCCTCCTGCAGTTGCGGGTGACCGTACCTTGATGCACCGCAAGAAGACAGCTATCGCTTTCAGCGTCAGGATGTCACAATTCAATCATGACGCTCACCGAACTTAAATACATCGTTGCGGTCGCCCGTGAGAAGCATTTCGGCCGCGCGGCCGAGGCCTGCTTCGTGTCGCAGCCCACGCTGTCGGTGGCCGTGAAGAAGATCGAGGAGGAGCTGGACGTCAAGCTCTTCGAGCGCAGCGCCAACGAGGTCACGGTCACGCCCCTGGGCGAGGAGATCGTGCGCCAGGCGCAGGCCGTGCTGGAACAGGCCGCCAGCATCAAGGAGATCGCCAAGCGGGGCAAGGATCCGCTGTCGGGCCCGCTCAAGCTCGGTGTGATCTACACCATCGGCCCCTATCTGCTGCCCGATCTGGTGCGCCAGATGATCGACCACACGCCGCAGATGCCGCTGATGCTGCAGGAGAACTTCACGGTCAAGCTGCTGGAGATGCTGCGCACCGGCGAGATCGACTGCGCCATCCTGGCCGAACCCTTCCCGGACACCGGCCTGGCCGTGGCGCCGCTGTACGACGAGCCTTTTTACGCGGCGGTCCCGCACACTCATCCGCTGGCGAAGAACGACACCATCAGCACCGAGGAGCTCAAGGCCGAGACCATGCTGCTGCTGGGCACGGGCCACTGTTTCCGCGACCACGTGCTCGAGGTCTGCCCCGAGTTCGCCCGCTTCTCCAGCGATGCCGAGGGCATTCGCAAGAGCTTCGAGGGCTCCTCGCTGGAAACCATCAAGCACATGGTGGCCTCGGGCATGGGCGTGACGGTGGTGCCGGCGCTCTCGGTGCCCAAGGAACCGCAGGCCCACCTGAGCTTCATCCCCTTTGCGGCGCCGGTGCCGACACGTCGCGTCGT
>JBEIPS010000098.1:0-7504 GCA_040376915.1 Hylemonella sp. | reverse complement strand
GCGCTCCTGCCAGACGCCGGTGGCTTCGGTGGCCGGCAAGAAGGTGGCCACGGTCGAGAGCCTCTCGAAGAACAGCAGCCACCCGCTGCAGAAGGCCTGGATCAAGCACGATGTGCCGCAGTGCGGCTACTGCCAGTCCGGCCAGCTCATGAGCGCGGCTGCCCTGCTGTCCAAGAACAAGAATCCCAGCGACGCGGACATCGACGCCGCCATGAGCGGCAACATCTGCCGCTGCGGCACCTATCCCCGCATCAAGGCCGCCATCAAGGATGCGGCCGCCACCATGCGCAAGACTGCCTGAGGAGACACACCATGAGCACGAACCAGACTTCCCGTCGTGATTTCCTGAAGACCTCCTCGCTGGCCGCCGGCGGCCTGCTGATGGGTTTTGCCCTGCCGGGCACCAAGGGTGAGGCCCAGGCGGCCGGCACCGTCTACACGCCCAATGCCTGGGTGCACATCGCCGACGACAACACCATCACGCTGATCTCGGCGCGTTCCGAAATGGGCCAGGGGGTCTACACCTCCATGCCCATGCTGATCGCCGAGGAGCTCAACGTCGACATCAAGCAGATCAAGGTCAGCATTGCGCCGCCGGCTGCGGTCTATGTCAACGCCTTGCTGGGCGCGCAGATCACGGGCGGTTCGACCTCGGTGCGTGATGGCTGGGAAAAGCTGCGCGTGGGCGGCGCCCAGGTGCGCGAGATGCTGATCTCCGCCGCCGCCGACGAATGGAAGGTGGACCGCAGCAAGCTCAAGGCCGAGCGCGGCATGGTGCTGGGCCCCAAGGGCAAGAAGGCCAGTTACGGCTCGCTGGCCGCGGCTGCCGCCAAGCTGCCGGTGCCCGAGAAGGTGGCGCTCAAGGACCCCAAAGACTTCAAGATCGTGGGCAAGCGCATCAAGCGCCTGGACACGCCTTCGAAGGTCAACGGCACGGCCGAGTTCGGCATCGACGTCAAACTGCCGGGCATGGTTTACGCCAGCCTGGAGCAGTGCCCGGTGATCGGCGGCACTGTCAAGAGCTTTGACGCCGCAAAGGCCAAGGGCATGCCGGGTGTGATCGACGTGGTGCAGATCAATGATGGCGTCGCCGTGGTGGCCGACAGCTATTGGCATGCGGTCAAGGCCCGCCAGGCCCTCAGCGTGGTGTGGGACGAGGGGGCCGGGGCCGCGCTGGACCATAACAAGGTGCTGGCCAGCACACGCGCCGCGGCCGACAGCGGCAAGGTGCTGCCCATAGGCAAGCCCATGGGCAATGTGGCCGAGGCCATGAAGGGCGCGGCCAGGGTGCTCAAGGCCGAGTACATCACGCCCATGCAGGCCCACGCGCCGCTGGAGCCCATGAACTTCACGGCCAGCTTCGAGAACGGCAAGGTCCTGCTGATCGGCCCGACCCAGTTCCAGCAGGGCGCGCACGGCGCCGTGGCCGGTGTCCTGGGGCTGAAACCCGAGGATGTCACGCTCAAAACCACCTTCCTCGGCGGGGGCTTCGGCCGCCGCCTGGAGCTGGACTTCGTGGTCCAGGCCGCGCAGATCTCCAAGGCGGTGGGCAAGCCCGTCAAGCTGCTGTGGACCCGCGAAGACGACATGACCCACGACTACTACCGTCCCCTGGGGCTGAACCAGGTGCAGGCCGGCCTGGACGCCAAGGGCATGCCGGTGGCCTTCCATCACAAGGTGACCTCGCAGTCCATCACGCAGCGGGCTTTCGGCCTGCCCAAGGACACGCTGGACCCCTTCATGGCCGAGGCGGCGGTCGGGCCCTATGCCATTGCCAACACCCAGCACGACCTGGTCATCCACGACAGTGGCATGCGTGTGGGCTACTGGCGCGCGGTGAGCCACAACATGAACGCCTTCGCCAACGAGAGCTTCATGGA
The DNA here is from genome assembly GCA_040376915.1 of Hylemonella sp. GTDB lineage: Bacteria > Pseudomonadota > Gammaproteobacteria > Burkholderiales > Burkholderiaceae_C > Hylemonella. The sequence goes on along the minus strand of JBEIPS010000098.1, from coordinate 5,624 downwards.
TGAACTGGCGCTGGCCGCCGGCAAGGATCCCTACCAGTACCGCATGGCGCTGCTGAAGGACAAGCCGCGTTTTGCCCGGGTGCTCAAGCTCGCGGCCGACAAGGCAGGCTGGGGCAAGCCCCTGCCCAAGGGGCGTGCGCGCGGCATTGCGCTGATGGAGGGTTACGACACCTATATGGCCCAGGTGGCCGAGGTCTCGGTCAAGGACGGCGTGGTCAAGGTGCACCGCGTCACCGTGGCCGCCGACCTGGGGCGCATGGTCAACCCTGACACGGTGGAGGCCCAGATCCAGTCCAGCATCGTGTTCGGCATGTCGGCCGGCCTGATGCAGGAAATCACCCTGGCCCAGGGCCGGGTGCAGCAGACCAACTACAACAGCTATCCGGTGGTGCGCATGCACGAGTCGCCGAAGATTGATATCGTGCTGGTCCCGAGCAAGGAAAAACCCGGCGGCATCGGCGAACCGGCCACCGCCCTGGTGGTCCCGGCCATCGCGAACGCCGTGGCGGCCGCCACCGGCAAGCGCGTGCGCAAGCTGCCGATGACGGCCGAAGCCATACGGGCTGCTTGAGAGTCGCAACAGAGGAGCAAGATGGAAAGTCTCGATCTGCGCGTGCTGGCCGACGCGCTGGCCTGGAAGCGCGCCGGCCATGCCGTGTCGCTGGTCACGGTGGTGCAGACCTGGGGCAGCGCGCCGCGCCCGCCCGGGGCGCTGCTGGCCGTGCGCGAAGACGGCGTGGTCAGCGGCTCGGTCTCGGGCGGCTGTGTCGAGGACGACCTGATCGCGCGGGCCAAGGCAGCCCTGGCCCAGGGCCGGCAGGACCCGGCCGCGGCCCGGCCCGCCCTTATCGTCTACGGTGTCAACAAGGAAGAGGCCGCGCGATTTGGCCTGCCCTGCGGCGGCACCCTGCGTCTGGTGCAGGAGCCCTTGCAGGAAACCGCCTGGATCGAACAGCTGCTGGCGCAGACGGCGCAGCACCAGCTGGTCGCGCGCACGCTGGACCTGGCCACGGGCCGTGTGATGCTGGCCGATGCCGTGCGCGGCCAGTCCATGGTCTTCGACGAGCAGAGCCTGAGCACCGTGTTCGGCCCCAAGTGGCGGCTGCTGCTGATCGGCGCCGGCCAGCTCTCGCAGGCCGTAGCCAGCATGGCCAGCCTGCTGGACTTCGAAGTGCTGGTGTGTGACCCGCGTGAGGAATACGCGGCCACGTTGGACCTGGCCGGTGTGCAGCGGGTGCCGGGCATGCCCGACGACGTAGTGCGCGAGCTGCTGCCCGACGCCCACACCGCCATCGTCGCGCTCACGCACGACCCCAAGCTCGACGACATGGCGCTGCTCGAAGCGCTCAAATCCGCAGCCTTCTACGTCGGCGCACTCGGTTCGCGCCGCAACCAGGCCACGCGCAAGCAGCGCCTGGCCGAGCACTTCGACCTCAGCGCCGAGGAGTTGGCGCGTCTGCACGGCCCGGTGGGCCTGGACATCGGCGCACGCACGCCGGCGGAGATTGCGGTCTCCGTGCTGGCCGAGATCGTGCAGGTCAAGAACGCGGCCACGCGGCGCCTGGCCAGCACACCGGGTTGCATCACGGCATGAAGCCGGTGGTGCTAGTGCTGGCTTCGGGCCGGGGTGAGCGCTTTCTGGCCGCCGGTGGCGGCACGCACAAGCTGCAGGCCCGGCTGGGCGACAGGACCGTGCTGCAGCACACGCTGGACGCTGTGCGCGCCAGTGGCCTGCCCTTTCATGTGGAAGAGGCGCCCCATGCCGGCATGGGCGACGCGATCGCCGCTGCCGTGCGCGCCACGGCCGATGCCGAGGGCTGGCTCATCCTGCCGGCCGACCTTCCTCTGGTCCTGCCCGAGACGCTGCGCCGTGTGGCCGCCGCACCCGCGGAGCAGATCGTGGTGCGGCCGGTCTACCAGGGCCGGCACGGACATCCTGTGCGTTTCCATGCCGGGTGCGGTGCCGCGTTGATGGCGCTGGGGGGTGAGCAGGGCGCCGTCGCGGTGGTGCGCCGCCACCGGCTGTGGACCGTCGAGGTGGACGATGCCGGCTGCGTGACGGACATCGACACCCCCGAGGACCTGCAGCAGGCACAGCGGCTTCTGCACGCCCGCGGGGGTCTGTAGGCGATCAGCGGCGAGCGGTATCCGGGGCGTGCGCCAGCAGCTGCTCCAGGGCCTTGTCATGGATGCCGTGGGCCTTGAGGCTCACATAGGTCTGGTGCGCGTAATCATGGGTGCTGCCGTAGCGGCCGCAGGCCTGGGCGAAGATCTGGCGGTACTGCTCCGGGCTCAGCGCCCCGGTGTAGTTGGGGCTGCGACGTGACAGGGTGAAGGCCAGGGCCGAGACGGGTCCATGCGGCGTTGCGCAGCGCAGCCAGCGCGGGTCGTAGACGCCGGTGGGCATCTCACGTTCCCAGAGGGTCTCCAGGATGGCGGGGGCGCGCTGGCGCTGCACACGAAACGCCATGCCGTGGCAGCTGCCCCCCGTGAGCAGGGCGAAGACCAGACCCGGGATTTCGGGGGTTCCGCGGTTGACACGGCTCCACATCCTGAGCGCCCGGTGCCAGCCCCGCACATGGGCTGTGCGGCGCTCTTCGAAGTCGAAATCCGGGCGCCAGATCAGCGAGGCGTACCCAAAGATCCAGAGATCGCCATGGCCACCCCATTCGCGCAGCGTGGTCGCCAGCAGGGGCGCAGGGTCGCGCAGGGGACGCGGCAGAACGGAGGGTGGCGGGTGCATGCTTTCAGGCGCGCGCGGCTTGCAGCCAGGCTTGCAGCGGCAGCGGGCGCGCATAGAGGTAACCCTGGAGCTTATCGCAGCCATGGGCGGCCAAGAAGTCGGCCTGGGCGCGTGTCTCCACGCCTTCGGCCACCACCTTGAGGCCCAGGTGGCGTGCCATGGACAGGATCATCTGCACGATGGCGGTGACGCCGGGGTCGGTGGGCGTGTCCTGGATGAAGCTGCGGTCGATCTTGAGCTCGTGCAGAGGCAGGCGTTTGAGGTAGGAGAGGCTGGAGTAGCCGGTGCCGAAATCGTCGATCGAGAAGCGGATGCCGTGCGTGGCCAGTTCGTTCATGCGCGCCACGGTACCGTCCAGGTTTTCCAGCAGCAGGCCCTCGGTCACCTCGAACACCAGCTGGTTCCCTTCGGCGCCGGTACGCGCCAGCACGGCCAGCACCCGCTCGACGAAGTCGGCCTGGTGGAACTGGCGCGGGCTTACATTGATCGACAGCGGCAGGGCATGGCCGGCGACCTGCAGGCGCAGCTGCATGCGGCAGGCCTGTTCCAGCACCCAGTCGCCCAGGTGCAGGATCAGGCTGGTCTCCTCGGCAATGGGGATGAAACGCGCGGGCGAGACCATTCCGTGCACGGGATGGGTCCAGCGCATCAGGAGCTCGACCCCCACCACCGTGCCGGCCGGGTCGACCTGGGACTGCAGGTGCAGGGCCAGCTGGTCCTGGCCCAGGGCTTCGGACAGGTCCTGTTCCAGCGCCAGGTGCGCCTCCACCTCCTGCTGCATGCTCGCCTCGAAGAAGGCGATGTGGTTGCGACCGGCCGCCTTGGCGCGGTACATCGCGGTGTCGGCATTGCGCAGCAGTGCGGCGGCATCCTGTTCCGTCCCGCTCAGCATGACGACACCGATGCTGGCGTGGGCGCTGTAGGGCTGGCCATCGATGGTGAACGGTTCCTCGAAGGCTGCACGCACCTTATGCGCCACGGCCATGGCGGAGCGCGCGTCGGTGTCCTGTTCATGGTTGGCCTGCAGGGACAGGATGACAAACTCGTCGCCGCCCAGGCGCGCCACCGTGTCTTCTTCGCGCATCAGGCTGGCCAGGCGGTGTGCCACCGCGACCAGCAGGGCGTCGCCGGCGGCATGACCGCGCGCATCGTTGATGTTCTTGAATCGGTCCAGGTCCAGGTAGAGCAGGGTCCCGCTGCGGGGCGTGCGCCGCGCGGCGGCCAGGGCCTGGCCCAGGCGGTCCATCAGCATGCGGCGGTTGGGCAGGCCGGTGAGCTCGTCGACATAGGCCAGGCGATTGAGCGCGGTGGCGGTGCTTTGCAGTTCCGCATTGACGCGTTGCAGGTCCTCCTGGCCCTGCGCCAGCGAGCGCGAGATGACCCGCTGGCGATCGAGCGAGCGTTCAAGCTGGCTGAGCAGCACGGCGCAGGAGATCGTGATGACGGTGTTGATGAAGATGAAATTGACGGTGATGACCACCCACTCGACAAAGGGCCTGGACTCGAAACCTGCGACGTGCAGGTCGGTGTTGCCCAGGTAGCCCACTGTCATCAGGGTGAGCGCGTTGACGAGCAGGGCGAACAGCGCGGGGCGCAGGCCCAGCAGCAACGCCGCCATGACCGGGAAGGACATGAGGTAGATCTGGCTGACCGGGCCGACAACGAAGAGGAACCAGAGCCCGAGCAGGTAGATCAGGGCCAGCAGGTTCCAGGTGCGCGCGCGATAGGACAGCCGCGGGTAGCGCCACAACACCAGCACCCAGGACAGCGCGGCCCCATCGATCCAGGCAATGCTCCAGAGACCTTGCTGCAATGCGAGCCAGATACCGGGCACGGCGGTCAGGGTGCCCAGTACGGCGATGAAGGCCAGGATGGTCGAGAGGATGCGGGCGCGCCAGTCGTGCAGGCCTTCAGGCTCCGCAGGCGCGGAGGACAGCAGGCCTCGCAGCTTCGCAAATGCGCTCAAAGGGCAAACCTCGTGCCAGGGATGGACCTCGTCCATGCGGACCGGCGGGTCCGCATGACTGCATCCTAACGCGAGCCGCCCGATCGGGTTCAGCTGTCGCGCTGGATCAGTTCGATCTTGTAGCCGTCGGGGTCGGTGATGAAGGCAATCAGCGTGTTGCCGCCCTTGACCGGACCCGGTTCACGGGTGATGTTGCCGCCTTTGCTGCGGACCTGCTCGCAGAAGGCGTAGATATCGTCCACGCCCAGGGCCACGTGGCCGTAGGCCCCGCCCATGTCGTATTTGTCGACGCCGTAGTTGTAGGTCAGTTCGAGCTCGGCCTGCTCGGGGTTGCTGGCGTAGCCCACGAAGGCCAGCGAGTATTTCTGCTCGGGGCGGTCGGTGGTGCGCAGCAGCTGCATGCCCATGACGCGGGTGTAGAAGTCGACGGAACGCTGCATGTCGCCGACGCGCAGCATGGTGTGCAGGAATCTCATGCCCTTGATTGTGCCGGAAGTTCGAATACCAGACAGGTGGTGGTGGCGTGGGCGTAGAGCGTGCCGTCCGGGCCGAACAGCCTGGCCTCGGCCGTGGCCAGCTGGCGCCCGCAGTGCAACACCTTGCCTTCGGCGCGCACGCGCGTGACCTTGGCCGGGTGGATGGCCTTGACCAGGTTGACGCCCAGCTCGGCCGTGGTGTAGCCGCGCCCCGCGGGCATCATGGTGTGCACCGCGCAGCCCAGGGCGGAATCGAGCAGCGTGGCGTACCAGCCGCCGTGAATGCCGCCCATGGGATTGAGGTGACGGGGCCCGGGCCGGCCCTGGAACACGGCGCGGCCTTCGTCCACCTCCATGAGCTGGAAGTCCAGGGTCTGGGCGATGGGCGGGAACGGCAGTTCGCCGCGCAGCATGGCCTGCATGAGCTCCAGGCCGCTTT
>JBEIPS010000129.1:0-4692 GCA_040376915.1 Hylemonella sp. | reverse complement strand
GCCACCTTGTCCTGCGACTTGCACAGCTTGTAGCCGTCGACCTTGCCGGCATGGGCGGTCTTGGCGGCAGCCTCGGCGGCCTTGGCCTTGGCTTCGTCGTTCGGAGCGGGCAGCTTGGCCAGGGCAGAAACGCTCAGGCTCAAGGCGGCGATGAAGATGGCGATGGATTTCATGGTGGCCTCGCTTTTTTATGATCAGGCTTTGAGGGGAGCGCCGGGCGCGGCCGGCTGGGTGCGCTGGGCCGGGATCTTGCCGGCCTTGACGTCGTCGTACCAGAGTTCGTGGTGTTCCTTGGCCCAGGTCTCGTCGACCTGCCCGGTTTTCATGGCGCTGTAGGCGCCGGCCATGCCGAGCGTACCCATGTAGATGTGGCCGATGAACAGGGCCATCATCAGCACGGTGGCCACGGCGTGGACCATGTGGGCGATCTGCATGCTGCCGCGCTCGTAGACCATGCCGGGCACCAGCTTGTCCAGGAAAAGACCGGAGGCCACGACGATCAGCCCCAGCACGAACACACCGGCCCAGAACAGCACCTTCTCGCCCGCATTGAAGCGGTGCGAGGGAACTTCATGCCCGGACAGCAGGCCGCCGCCCTTGAGCAGCCAGGTTATGTCTTCCTTGCGCGGCAGGTTGTCCTTGACGAAGGTGATGATGACCACCACCAGCGAGACGGCGAACACCGGACCGGCGAAGTTGTGCAGATTCTTCAGCACATAACTCAGCCAGCCGTACAGGGCACCCCCGATGACCGGGTGCAGGAAGAATTTGCCGAAGGCCATGACCAGGCCGGAGATGGCCAGGATGGAAAAGGCAATGGCGTTGGCCCAGTGGGCCGAGCGTTCGAAGGCGGTGAAGCGTTCGATCTTGCGGCCGGTTTCGGCGCCGTGCAGCTGCAGGGTGCCCTTGCGCCAGTAGAAGATGCCCACCGCGCCCAGCGCAATCAGGATCAGCGCGCCGCCATAGGGAATGATCCACTGGATGCGCACCTGGCGCCAGGCTTCACCGGCATTGGTGAGCATGGAGCCCGGGTACTGCACAAAGGGCTGGATCAGGTTGCCGGCTTCGGGCGCCTCGCTCTTGGGCAGGCTGCTGTAGCCGGTCACCCCGGCGCCCACCTGCCGCCACATGGGCGCGTTGTTGCCGGGCTGGACCTGGCCGCGCTCGGCATTGGTCTGCGTGGCATAACCCGGCTCGGCACTGGCCTCGGGCTTCACCTCAAAGATGTTCTGGCCCTGGATACCACCGGACGAGGGGGCCGCCTTGGCCGGTGCCTCCTCCAGCTTGAGTTTGTCCTGCTGGGCCAGGGCCGGTGCAGTCCAGCTCAGCGCCATGAGCAGGGCCAACGCGAGAACTTTTTTCATGCGGAATCCCCGTTCTTCTTAGTTGACCCGGTTGTACTCGTTCTGGCCGTACTGGCCGCGCGCCTTCAGCTTGGATTCCCAGCTGGCCTTGTCACCGGTTTTCCAGTCCGGCTCGGCGTAGGCCTTGCCGGTGCCGGTGTGCGGCGCGGCGTCCTGCTTGGCACCGCCGATGCCCTGGGTTGACTCGCCGCAGGCGGCCAGCAGGAAAGCAGCGGAAACGATGATCAGTGCTTTTTGAATCATGACTTGGCTCCTGCGGGTTTGGGCTGGCCGGCCTGGCGCGAGCCGTAGGCGGTGCCCCAGCCCCAGACTTCGGCGCCCTTGCCGCGTTGCAGGACGCGGGTGCGGAAGATGTCGGCCACCATGTCGCCGTCACCGGCGAGCAGGGCCTTGGTCGAGCACATTTCGGCACAGGCCGGCAGCTTGCCTTCGGCCAGGCGGTTGCGCCCGTACTTCTCGAACTCGGCCTGGCTGCCGTTGGCCTCGGGGCCGCCGGCGCAGAAGGTGCACTTGTCCATCTTGCCGCGCACGCCGAAGGTGCCCTGCGAGGGGAACTGCGGCGCGCCGAAGGGGCAGGCGTAGGAGCAATAGCCGCAACCGATGCAGATGTCCTTGTCGTGCAGCACCACACCCTCGTCGGTGCGGTAGAAGCAGTTGACCGGGCAGACCGCCATGCAGGGTGCGTCGCTGCAATGCATGCAGGCCACCGAGATGGATTTCTCGCCGGGCACACCGTCGTTGAGGGTGACTACGCGACGGCGGTTCACACCCCAGGGGACTTCGTGTTCGTTCTTGCAGGCGGTGACGCAACCGTTGCACTCGATGCAGCGCTCGGCGTCGCAGACAAATTTCATACGTGCCATGACGTGTCTCCTTATGCCTTCTCGATCTGGCAGATCGTGGTCTTGGTTTCCTGCATCATGGTCACGCTGTCGTAACCATAGGTCGTCGCCGTGTTGACCGCCTCGCCGCGCACGATGGGCGCCGCACCCTTGGGGTAATAGGCCAGCATGTCGGCACCTTGCCAGCGTCCGGAGAAGTGGAAGGGCATCCAGACCGTGTCGGCCGCCACGCGTTCAGTCACCAGGGCCTGCACATTCAGCTTGGCGCCGGTCGGGCTGTGCAGCCAGACGCGCTCGCCGTTGCGGATGCCGCGCTCGCTGGCCGTCTTCGGGTTGATCTCCACGAAGGCTTCCTGCTGCAGCTCGGCCAGCCAGGGGTTGGAACGGGTTTCCTCGCCGCCGCCCTCGTACTCGACCAGACGGCCCGAGGACATGATGAGCGGGAATTTCTCGTGCAGCTTGTCGGCAATGTTCTTGGTCTGCACGCTCTTGTACAGCGTGGGCAGGCGCCAGAAGGCCTTCTTGTCGTCGTGCGTCGGGTACTTGGCCATCAGCTCCGGCCTGGTGCCATAGAGCGGCTCGCGGTGCTGCGGCACCGGATCGGGGAAGTTCCAGACCAGGGCACGCGCCTTGGCGTTGCCGAAGGGGTGGCAACCGTGGTTCTGCATGAACACGCGGATCATGCCGCCCGACGAATCGGTCTTCCAGTTCTTGCCCTCTGCCGCCTTGGCTTCGGCCTCGGTGAGCTCACCCCACCAGCCCAGTTTCTTGAGCAGCACGTGGTCGAGTTCCGGATAGCCGGTGGTGATGTCGGCACCCTTGGAATAGGAGCCGTCCTCGGCCAGCAGGTTCTTGCCGTCCTTCTCCACGCCGAAGTTGGCGCGGAAGTTGCCGCCACCGTCCATGACGTGCTTGCTGGTGTCGTACAGGTTGGGCGAGCCCGGGTGCTTGAGCGCGGGCGTGCCATAGCAGGGCCAGGGCAGGCCGAAGTAGTCACCGGACATGTCGTAGCCGGTCTCCTTGTCCACCACCTTGCCCTTGCACTTGAGCGTCTTCACGTCGAAGGCGTCCATGTGGCGCATATGGGCCTTGAGGCGTTCCGGGCTCTGGCCGGTGTAGCCGATGGTCCAGACACCGCGGTTGATCTCGCGCAGGATGTCCTCGGGCATGGGCTCGTCCAGGCCCTTGATCTTCTGCATCTTGTAGTTCTTGGACAGCTCCTTTGCGAAGCCCAGTTTCTCTGCGAACTGATGCATGATCATGTGGTCGCTGCGACTCTCCCACAGCGGGTCGATGACCTTTTCGCGCCACTGGATCGAGCGGTTGGAAGCGGTGCAGGAACCGCTGGTCTCGAACTGTGTCGCAGCCGGCAGCAGGTAGACCGCGCGGTTGGGGTTGAGGTCTTCAGGCTTGCCGGGCATGGCGGCCATGGCGGCGGTGGCCGAGGGGTAGGGATCCACCACCACCAGCAGGTCCAGCTTGTCCATGGCGCGTTTCATCTCCAGACCGCGGGTCTGCGAGTTGGGCGCATGGCCCCAGTAGAAGACGCCGCGCAGGTTGGAGTCCTGGTCGATCAGCTCGTTCTTCTCCAGCACGCCGTCGATCCAGCGCGACACGGTGATGCCGGGCTTGCTCATCATGGCCGGCGAGGCGAACTGCTTCTTGATCCACTCGAAATCCACGCCCCAGACGTTGGCGAAGTGCTTCCATGAGCCTTCGACGATGCCGTAATAACCCGGCAGCGAATCCGGGTTGGGGCCGACGTCGGTCGCGCCCTGCACGTTGTCGTGGCCGCGGAAGATGTTGGTGCCGCCGCCGGACTTGCCGACATTGCCCAGGGCCAGCTGCAGGATGCAGGAGGCGCGCACCATGGCGTTGCCGATGGTGTGCTGGGTCTGGCCCATGCACCAGACGATGGTGCCCGGGCGGCTCTCGTGCAGCATCTTGGCGACCTTGGCCATCTGCGCTTCCGGCACGCCGCAGGCCTCCTCGACCGCGGCCGGGGTCCACTTGGCCAGCACGTCTTTCTTGACGTCTTCCATGCCGTAGACCCGGTCGTTGATGTACTTCTTGTCTTCCCAGCCGTTCTTGAAGATGTGGTGCAGCAGGCCGAAGAGGAAGGGGATGTCCGAACCCGAGCGGATGCGCACGAACTCGTCGGCCTTGGCCGCGGTGCGGGTGAAGCGCGGATCGACCACGATCATCTTGCAGCCGGTTTCCTTGGCGTGCAACATGTGCAGCAGGCTGACCGGGTGAGCTTCGGCGGCGTTGGAGCCGATGTACAGGGCGACCTTGCTGTTCTGCATGTCGTTGTACGAGTTGGTCATCGCACCGTAACCCCAGGTATTGGCCACGCCGGCCACCGTGGTGGAGTGGCAGATGCGCGCCTGGTGGTCACAGTTGTTGGTGCCCCAGAAGCTGACGAACTTGCGCATCAGGTAGGCCTGCTCGTTGCTGTGCTTGGACGAGCCCACGAAGTAGACGCT
>JBEIPS010000200.1:0-2033 GCA_040376915.1 Hylemonella sp. | reverse complement strand
GCCGCGCGCGAGATCGACCGCATGACCAGCCCCGACCTGCGCGTGGCCCGCAGCCTGGCGGCCCTGTTCAACCCCGTGCTCTACCCCGGCGTGGGCGAGGTGCTGCGCATCACGCAGCAGGAACTGGCCTACCTCGTGGGCCTGTCGCGCCAGCGCGTCAATGAAGCCCTGGCCTATCTGCAGGGGCGCGGCCTGATCCGCATCGAGTACGGCGGCCTGCGCGTGCTGGACCTCGAAGGCCTGAGGCAAATGAAGCACCCCCCGAGCGGCTGACGCCGCTCCCCCCTCAAGGGGGGCGCACCCAGTGGCCCGGCGAAGCCGGTTCCACGGGTGCTCTGGAACGGCCGGCTGCGCGGCCTTGTGCATACCTGCCGACCCTGGCCATTGCGGGAAGGCCAGGGCCGCGGGCAGTGCCTCACATCGGCAGATTCAGGCGCAGGCCCAGCGTCCAGTTGAAGCCGGGCGCCGGCTCATAGAACTGGCTGGCCGCCTGGTTGACGATGACCGAACCCACGTAGCGCTGGTCCGTCACGTTGTCCAGGCGCCCATAGGCCGTCAGGCTGCCCCTGCCCGCCACCGGCCAGCCCTGGCTGGCCTTGAGGTTCAGCGTGCTGTAGCCCTCGGCCGAAGCGGTGTTGCTGTCGTTGGCGTAGAGCTTGCCCGCGCTGACCACCTCGGCACCGGCCTGCGTGCCCAGCCCCGGCTTGCGCCCCGCGTTGTCCAGGGACTGTGCCGACCACAGCAGCTCGGTGTACAGGAAATGCTGCGGGATGCCCGGCATGCGATTGCCGGCGTTCACCGTCACGCCGTTGGTGACAAAGCTCTCCGTGAACCGCGCCTCGATCGCCGAGGCCGACAGCGTGGCCCGCCAGTTCGGGCCCAGCAGGGTGCGCCCGGCCAGTTCCCAGCCCGTGCGTGTGGTGCCCGGCGCATTCTTGTAGGCCGTGCTGCCGCCGTTGCTCACCGCCACCACGATCTCGTCCGTGGTGTCGATCTGGTAGAGCGTGAAGTCCACGCGCGTGCGCGCGTCGGGCGCCCACTTCGTGCCCAGCTCGTAGTGCTGGCTGCGCGCCGCGTTGATATTCGGGTTGAAGTTGGGCGCGCCGGTGCCGGTATAGGCCACCTCCACCAGGGTGGGCGTCTCGAAACCGCGGCCGTAGTTGGCGTAGAGGTTCAGCGTGTCCAGCGCGTGCCAGGTCAGGCCCAGCACCGGGTTGGCCGCGCTGTAGCTTGCGTCACCGGAGCCATTGCCGTTGCCCAGGAAAAAGTCGTCGCTGGCGATGCGCACCGAACTCGCGCGCAGGCCCACCGTGGTCGACAGGCGCTCGGCCGCCAGCACCGTGCCCTGGACGAAGGCATCGCTGTTCTGCGCGCTGTTGTCCTCGTTGCGCGTCAGCGCGCCGGATTTCTCGCCCCCGCTCACCCCGCCGGACTGGCGCCGCTCCTTGGAATAGTCGTACTCGTAACCGGCCACCCAGTTCACGGGGCGGCCGCCCCAGCGCGCCTGTTCGTTGTACTGCAGGCCTGCGCCGTAATAGTCACGGTTCAGGCCCACCCAGTTGGTGGGCAGGTACTGCAGGTTGTCGCGCTTGCCGTAGTACATGCGGGCCGTCACCGCACGGTTGGCGTCGAGTTCATGGGTCACGGAGGTGCCGGCCTGGCTCTGGCTGGTGATCTTGCGCAGGCGCGCGCTGATGGCATTCGTACCGGCCTGCGTGGCGTCCTGCGCCAGTTGCGCCGCGGTCAGGCCCACCGGGTCCTGCGCCAGCGGCATGTCGAACTGGTTGAACACCAGGTTCACGCGCGTGTGCGCGTCGGGCCCGAAGCTCAGCTTGCTGTTGAACTGCTTGCGTTCGGTGGTGCTGTTGTCGCGATAGCCATTGGTGTCAAACGTGCTGTAGTCCGCCACCAGCCCCACCGTGCCGATGCGCCCGGCGTATTGCCAGTCGCTGCGGTGCATCTCGTAGGCGCCGGTGTAGTACTGCAGGCCGAACTCGGGCACCTCGGGCGCCTCGCGCGTCCAGGCCTGGATC
>JBEIPS010000019.1:0-44092 GCA_040376915.1 Hylemonella sp. | reverse complement strand
GATCGAGCATTCGCGCTCGTTCAGGTAGATCACGTTGCCGTGGCTGTCGCCCAGCACCTGGATCTCGATGTGTCGCGGCTCCTGGACAAACTTCTCGATGAAGATGCGATCGTCGCCGAAGCTGTTGCGTGCCTCGTTGCTGCAACTCGTGAAACCTTCCAGGGCTTCCTTGTCGTTGAATGCAACACGCAGGCCCTTGCCGCCGCCGCCGGCCGAGGCCTTGATCATGACGGGGTAGCCTATGCCCTTGGCAATCTCCACGGCACGCTCGGCCGACTCGATGGCCTCGTTCCAGCCAGGAATGCAATTGACCTTGGCCGCACCCGCCAGCTTCTTGGAAGCGATCTTGTCGCCCATGGCGGCGATGGAATAGTGCTTGGGACCGATGAAGACCAGCCCCTCTTCTTCCACGCGCTTGGCAAAGTCCTCGTTCTCGGACAGGAAGCCGTAACCCGGGTGGATGGCCTGGGCGCCAGTCTGTTTGGCCGCGGCAATGATCTTGTCGGCCACGAGGTAGGACTCACGGCTCGGGGCCGGGCCCAGCAAAACGGATTCGTCGGCCAGCATCACGTGGCGGGCGTCGCGGTCGGCTTCGGAATACACGGCGACGGTGGCGATGCCCATCTTCTTGGCGGTCGCAATGACTCTACATGCTATTTCGCCGCGGTTGGCAATCAGAATTTTCTTAAACATAGGCAGACCCCATCACTCAGCGAAACAGCATGTAGACGCCCGCTGTGCGGGCTGCGGCAGGCGATTTGGCTCCGACATCACATCGGCTGTGCCGATATGAGTCTGCGCCGCAACGGCCTGTCGGCCGTTGTCACCACGGTTGGCGAACAGGATTTTCTTGAACATATTTTTGGTCTCCTCGGCCGCTTACAGCGGGATGTTGCCGTGCTTGCGCCAGGGGTTCTCGATTTTTTTATCTTTGAGCATCACCAGCGAACGGCAAATGCGCTTGCGCGTCTCGTGCGGCAGGATCACGTCGTCGATGTAGCCGCGTGCGCCGGCCACAAAGGGGTTGGCGAAGCGGGCCTTGTACTCGGCTTCCTTGGCGGCCAGCTTGGCCGGATCGCCCTTGTCTTCGCGGAAGATGATCTCCACCGCACCTTTGGCGCCCATCACCGCAATCTCGGCATTGGGCCAGGCAAAGTTGACGTCGCCGCGCAGGTGCTTGGAGGCCATCACGTCGTAGGCGCCGCCATAGGCCTTGCGCGTGATCACCGTGATCTTGGGAACCGTGCATTCGGCATAGGCGTAGAGCAGCTTGGCGCCGTGCTTGATGATGCCGCCGTATTCCTGCGAGGTACCGGGCATGAAGCCAGGCACATCGACAAAGGTGATGACCGGGATGCTGAATGCATCGCAGAAGCGCACGAAACGCGCGGCCTTGATGCTGCTCTTGATGTCCAGACACCCTGCCAGCACCAGGGGCTGGTTGGCCACGATGCCCACGGTCTGCCCATCCATGCGGGCGAAGCCGATCAGGATGTTCTTGGCGTACTCGGGCTGGATCTCGAAGAAGTCGCCGTCGTCCACGGTCTTGACGATCAGCTCCTTCATGTCATAAGGCTTGTTGGGATTGTCCGGCACCAGGGTGTCCAGGCTGCGCTCCATGCGGTCGATCGGGTCGCCGCTCTTGCGCACCGGTGCCTTTTCTCGATTGTTGAGCGGCAGGTAGTTGTAGAGACGACGCAGCATAAGCAGCGCCTCCACATCGTTCTCGAAGGCCAGGTCGGCCACACCACTTTTGGTGGTGTGGGTCAGGGCGCCGCCCAGTTCCTCGGCCGTCACCTCCTCGTGCGTCACGGTCTTCACCACGTCGGGACCGGTGACGAACATATAAGAAGAGTCCTTCACCATGAAGATGAAATCGGTGATGGCCGGGCTGTACACGGCGCCGCCGGCACTGGGCCCCATGATCATGCTGATCTGCGGGATCACCCCCGAGGCCATCACATTGCGCTGGAACACCTCGGCGTAGCCGCCGAGCGAAGCCACGCCTTCCTGGATGCGCGCGCCGCCCGAATCGTTGAGGCCGATCACCGGGGCGCCGACCTTCATGGCCTGGTCCAGAATCTTGCAGATCTTCTCGGCGTGAGGTTCGGAGAGCGAACCGCCGAAGACCGTGAAGTCCTGGCTGTAGACGAAGACCAGGCGACCGTTGATCATGCCGTAGCCCGTGACCACGCCATCGCCCGGCACCTTCTGCTCCTCCATGCCGAAGTCCACGCAGCGGTGTTCGACAAACATGTCCCACTCTTCAAACGTGCCTTCGTCCAGCAGCACTTCAATACGTTCGCGTGCCGTCAGCTTGCCCTTGGCGTGCTGCGCGGCGATGCGCTTCTCACCGCCGCCCAGGCGGGCTGCGGCGCGCTTTTGTTCCAGTTGTTCCAGGATGTCGTGCATGGTTTTTCCTCTGTCTTCGTGACTTCTCAGTTTTTGTGTTCGTAGGCCTGCAGCAGCTGCCGCGCGGCGGTGGAGGCGGCCAGGCGGCCCGCTAAAACTTCTGCGCCCAGCTGGGGTAAGAGCTTGCGCACCTGCGGATGGGTTCGGAAAGCCTGCTTGAGGCCCGACTCGATACGCTCCCACATCCAGGCCTGGGCCTGGCCCTCGCGCCGTGCCGCCAGCCTGCCGCTGGCGGTCTGCAGGGATCGGAATTGTGTGACAGCGGCCCAGAAGGCATCCACGCCCTGCCCCAGCAGGGCACTGAGCTGGACCACCTTGGGGTGCCAGATCTTTTCGTCGTGGTGCGCGTGTTCGGGGTTGCCGTGCTGGCCCAGCAGGCGCAGCGATGAGGTGATCTGCGCCTGGGCACGTGTGGCAGCGGCGGCATCCAGATCAGCCTTGTTGATCACCACGAGGTCGGCCAGCTCCATCACCCCCTTCTTGATGGCCTGCAGATCGTCGCCGGCATTGGGCAGTTGCATCAAGCAAAACATGTCGGTCATGCAGGACACGGCGGTTTCACTCTGGCCCACGCCCACGGTCTCGACGATGACGATGTCGTAACCCGCAGCCTCGCAGACCAGCATGGCCTCGCGTGTTTTCTCGGCCACGCCGCCCAGGGTGCCGCTGCTCGGACTCGGGCGGATATAGGCATTCTCGTGCACCGAGAGCTTTTCCATGCGCGTCTTGTCGCCCAGGATGGAGCCGCCGGAAACGCTGGACGAGGGATCGATCGTCAGCACCGCCACACGATGCCCATGTTCGATCAGATACAGACCCAGGGCCTCAATGAAAGTCGATTTGCCGACACCGGGCACGCCGCTGATGCCGAGGCGGAAGGCATGGCCCGTGTGCGGCAGCAGACTCGTGAGCAGCTCATCGCCCTGCGCGCGATGGTCGGCCCGTGTGGACTCCAGCAGCGTGATGGCCTTGGCCATGGCGCGGCGCTGCTGGGCCGGGGAGCCCTGCAGGATGCCGTCCAGCAAAGGAGGATGACTCACCGGGCGCAACCTCAGGCCTGAGCCTTCTTGATCTGTTCCAACACGTCTTTCGCGCTGGCCGGAATCGGCGTGCCCGGGCCATAGATGCCCTTGACGCCTGCCTCATAGAGAAAGTCGTAGTCCTGGCGCGGGATGACGCCACCGACGAAGACGATGATGTCGTCCGCGCCCTGCTTTTTCAGCTCGGCGATGATGGCCGGCACCAGGGTCTTGTGGCCGGCGGCCAGGGTGGAAACGCCAACGGCGTGCACATCGTTCTCGATGGCCTGGCGCGCGCATTCCTCGGGCGTCTGGAACAGCGGCCCCATGTCCACGTCGTAGCCCAGATCGGCAAAGGCCGTGGCCACCACCTTGGCGCCGCGGTCATGGCCGTCCTGGCCCAGCTTGGAGATCATCACGCGCGGACGTCGACCGTAGGCGGTGGCGAAGTCGGCGATTTCCTTCTTCAGGGTTTCCCAGCCCTCGGCCGAGTCGTAGGCAGCTGCGTACACACCGGTCACCTTTTGTGTATCGGCGCGATGGCGCCCGAAAGCCTTCTCCAGCGCATCACTGACCTCGCCCACCGTGGCCCGTAGCCGCATGGCCTGGATGCTCAGGTCGAGCAGGTTACCACTGCCAGCTTCGGCCGCGGCGGTCAGCGCGTCGAGCGCGGCCAGCACGGCCTTCGCATCGCGCTGGGCACGGATGGCCTTCAGGCGCGTGATCTGGCCGTCGCGCACCCTGACGTTGTCCACCTCCAGAATCTCGATGGGGTCTTCCTTCTTGAGCTTGTACTTGTTGACGCCGACGATCACGTCCTTGCCGGAGTCGATGCGGGCCTGCTTCTCGGCAGCCGCGGCCTCGATCTTGAGCTTGGCCCAGCCGCTGTCCACGGCCTTGGTCATGCCGCCCATGGCATCCACCTCTTCGATGATGGCCCAGGCCGCATCCATCATGTCCTGCGTGAGCTTCTCCATCATGTAGCTGCCGGCCCAGGGATCGATCACGTTGGTGATGTGGGTCTCTTCCTGGATGATGAGCTGGGTGTTGCGCGCAATGCGCGAGCTGAACTCGGTGGGCAGGGCGATGGCCTCGTCGAAGCTGTTGGTATGCAGGCTCTGCGTGCCGCCGAACACCGCGGCCATGGCTTCGATGGTGGTGCGCACCACATTGTTGTAGGGATCCTGCTCGGTCAGGCTCCAGCCGCTGGTCTGGCTGTGTGTGCGCAGCATCAGGCTCTTCGGCGCCTTGGCGTTGAAGCCCTTCATGATGCGGCACCAGAGCAGGCGCGCCGCGCGCATCTTGGCGATTTCAAGATAGAAATTCATGCCGACCGCCCAGAAGAAGGACAGTCGGCCCGCGAAATCGTCCACGTCCATGCCCTTGGCAATCGCCGTCTTCACATACTCCTTGCCGTCGGCCAGGGTGAAGGCCAGTTCCAGCGCCTGGTTGGCCCCGGCCTCCTGCATGTGGTAACCCGAGATCGAGATCGAGTTGAACTTGGGCATGTGCTTTGCCGTGTACTCGATGATGTCGCCGATGATGCGCATCGACGGTTCCGGCGGATAGATATAGGTGTTGCGGACCATGAACTCCTTGAGGATGTCGTTCTGGATGGTCCCGCTCAACTGGTCCTGGCTCACGCCCTGCTCTTCCGCCGCCACCACATAACCCGCCAGCACCGGCAGTACGGCGCCGTTCATGGTCATGGAAACGGACACCTTGTCCAGGGGAATTTCGTTGAAGAGGATCTTCATGTCCTCCACCGAATCGATGGCCACGCCGGCCTTGCCCACGTCACCTGTCACGCGCGGGTGGTCGCTGTCGTAACCCCGGTGCGTCGCCAGGTCAAAGGCCACGCTCACGCCTTGCCCGCCAGCGGCCAGGGCTTTTCTGTAGAAGGCGTTCGATTCCTCAGCCGTGGAGAAACCTGCGTACTGGCGTATGGTCCAGGGCCGCACGGCATACATGGTGGCCTGCGGGCCGCGCAGATAGGGCTCGAAGCCGGGCAGCGTATCGGCATACGGCAGGCCCTGCAGGTCGGCCGCGGTGTACAGCGGCTTGACCGAGATGCCGTCGGGCGTGAGCCAGTTCAGCGCATCGACGTTGCCACCCGGGGCGGATTTGGTGGCAGCCTTGTGCCAGGCCTCAAGGCTGGCTGGCTGGAACTCGGTCTTTTTCTGGCTCATGACAAAGCGGCGGCCCCCTGGGGGGCCCAGTTGATGTTGCGCGAAGTTTACATCATTCATAATTATTGATGCAAAATATTTTTTGAGCTTACAATCCCTGCCATGTCTGCCGTTTCCCTGTCCCCTCGCGCACTTTATGAAGAAGTGGCCGAACTGCTGCGCCAGCGCATCTTCAGCCGCGAACTGGAACCCGGCAGCTGGATCGACGAATTGAAGATTGCCGAGGACTATGGCATCAGCCGCACCCCCCTGCGCGAGGCGCTCAAGGTGCTGGCCGCCGAAGGCCTGGTGACCATGAAGGTGCGCCGCGGCGCCTATGTCACCGAGGTCAATGAAAAAGACCTGGTGGACATCTACCACCTGCTGGGCCTGCTGGAGAGCGATGCCGCCGGCGTGGTCGCCCGGCACGCCACCGACGCGCAACTGCGCGAACTGCTCGGTCTGCACGAGGCGCTGGAAGCCGCCACCCCCGACCGGGAGCGCTTCTTCGCCATCAACGAAAGTTTCCACATGCGCCTGCTGGAGATCGCCGACAACCGCTGGCGCAACCAGATGGTGGCGGACCTGCGCAAGGTCATGAAGCTCAACCGGCACCATTCGCTGCTCAAGTCCGGGCGCATCGCAGAGTCCCTGGCCGAGCACCGCGCCGTGATGGCCGCCCTGCAGGCGCGCGACGCGGCCCAGGCCACGCAGAAGATGCTGGAACATTTCCGCAACGGGCTGGAAGCGGCCGCCTGAGACTTTTGCACTGGCTGCGTG
Source organism: Hylemonella sp. (assembly GCA_040376915.1). Lineage (GTDB taxonomy): Bacteria > Pseudomonadota > Gammaproteobacteria > Burkholderiales > Burkholderiaceae_C > Hylemonella. The sequence goes on along the minus strand of JBEIPS010000019.1, from coordinate 37,713 downwards.
GCCGGAATTGCCCTATCCTGAGACCATGGCCACGCGGGCAGACAACAACAACGACGACACCCTGCAGCACACGCTGCTGGAATACCAGGCCATCCTGGAGAATGCCTCGGTCGGCATCCTCTTCACGCGCGAGCGCAAGGTGCTGCACTGCAACCCGCGCACGTCCGAGATCTATGGCTGGTCACACGGTGAACTGACCGGCCAGTCTGGCGCGGTGTTCTATCTCAACCAGGAAGACTACGAAGCCATGGGCCGTCGGGCCGGCCCCCTGCTTGTGCGTGGCGAACTGCTGGACGTGGAGATGCCCATGCGGCACAAGGATGGCCACCCGATCTACTGCCATTTGCGTGCCAAGGCCATCAACCCGGCCAACACAGCCGAGGGAACGATCTGGATCATCGAGGACATCAGCGAGCGCAAGAGCGAGCAGGCCCGCCTGGACGAGCTGCTGCAGCGCCAGCAGGCCATCCTGGAAAACGCCTCGGTAGGTATCCTGTTCACGCGCAACGGCCTGATCGTGCACTGCAACCCGCGCATGGAGGCGATCTACGGCTGGACGCCGGGCACCCTGGTCGGCGAATATGCTCGCGCCTTCTTCGCCGATGACGAGGACTACCAGGCCTTCGGTGCAGCGGTCGGCCCGGCGCTCTCCCGGGGTGAGCTCGTGGACATCGCATGGCGTCATGCCCGCCGCAACGACGGCGCCGTGATCTGGAGCCGGCATCTGGCCAAGGCCCTGCCCAACCAGGACGGCAGCCAGGGCGCCATCTGGATCAGCGAGGACATCACGGCGCAAAAGGCGGCCCAGCAGGCCCTGGCCGAAGCGCGCGTCGAGCTCGAACGCCGGGTCGAGGAACGTACCCAGGAACTGGCCCAGATCAACCGGCAGTTGCAGCACGAGATCGCCGAACGCGTCGCGGCAGAAAACCACCTGCGCGCCGAAGAGGCGCGCTTTCGCGACCTCTCCGAAATGTCCTCCGACTGGTTCTGGGAAATGGATACCGAGCTGCGCTTCACGGAGATTTCCGGGGGTCATCTTGCGCCGCCACCCGACAAGGAAGGCAGTGGACTGGGCAAACATCGCTGGGAACTCCCCATCTTGGGGGTGACGGCGGAACAGTGGGCCGAGCACCGCCGCGTTCTGGACGCGCGCCTGCCCTTCAAGGACTTCATCTACCAGCTGAAGAGCCAGGCCGGCGAGTTGCGCTGGTGCGTGGTCAACGGCAAGCCGGTCTTCGAGGAGGGCGTCTTCAGAGGTTACCGCGGCACCGGTTCGGACATCACGGAGCGCAAACAGGCCGAGCAGAAAGTCGAGTTCCTGGCCTACCACGACCCGCTGACCGGCCTGCCCAACCGCCTGCTGCTCGAAGATCGTCTGCAGCAGGCCATCACCCAGGCCGAGCGCAGCCGCAATGGCCTGGCCCTGGTCTTCCTGGACCTGGACAACTTCAAGAAGATCAACGACTCGCTGGGCCACGCCACCGGCGACGCCCTGCTCAAGGAAGTCGCGGCACGGCTCAAGCACTGCGTGCGCGACAGCGACACCATCAGCCGCCAGGGGGGTGACGAATTCGTTCTCATCCTGCGGGAACTGCACGGCGCCGAAACCTGTCTGCCGGTGCTGGGCAAGATCATGGAGGCGCTGCAGGAACCGTTCTGCTGGGAAGGCAACGAACTCACCACCTCGGCCTCGATCGGTGTGGCGCTCTATCCGCAGGACGGCAAGGATTTCGACATCCTGCGCAAGAAAGCCGACATGGCCATGTACCGCGCCAAGGAAGCCGGCCGCAACATCTACCGCTTCTTCGACGAGGAGATGGACGAGGAAGCCGTGGAACACCTGCTCATGCGCAGCGGCCTGCGCCGCGCGGTGGAACGCGGAGAGTTCGTGCTGCACTACCAGCCGCAGATCGAGCTGGGCAGCGGCCGGGTCATCGGTGTGGAAGCCCTCCTGCGCTGGCAGCACCCGGAGTTCGGGCTGGTGCCGCCCGGGCGCTTCGTGCCGGTGGCCGAGGACAGCGGCCTGATCGTGCCCATCGGCGTCTGGGTCATCCAGGAGGCCTGTCGCCAGGCCAAGGCCTGGCAGCAGGCCGGGCTGCCGGCCATGGCCATGGCGGTCAACCTTTCGGTTGCGCAATTCCGTCGCGGCAGCATCGAAGACACAGTGATCGAGGCGCTGGAGCGCTCCGGGCTGGCCGCCTCACAGCTCGAACTCGAACTGACCGAGTCCATGCTGATCCAGGACGCAGAGCAGGTCATGGCCACGGTGCGCCGGCTCAAGCAGTTGGGTGTGAAGCTGGCCATCGACGACTTCGGCACCGGCTATTCCAGCCTGTCCTACCTCAAACGCTTCGACATCGACAAGCTCAAGATCGACCAGAGCTTCATCCGCGACCTTGCCAGCGATCCGGACGATGCGGCCATCGTGCGCGCCATCATCCAGATGGCACACAGCCTGGACCTGCTCACCATCGCCGAAGGCGTGGAGTCGTCCGACCTGCTGCAACAGCTGCGCAGTTTCGGCTGTGACGAAGCCCAGGGTTATCACTTCGCCCGCCCCATGCCGGCCGCTGACTTCGAGCGCTACCTTGCGAGCCGGGAGGCACCGCCGACCTAGGAACGGCGCTCAAGCTGCCAGGCGCTGCGGCGAGTGCGCCCGAGCCATCACCTCGCACGACCCGGAGGCACAACGGCTGCAGAACACAGAACCACATCGCCAGCAGACTGCAAGCGGTGGCCTGACCGCCTGCGGTGTGACGCGCTCAGGCGCGGAACCCGCCCGAGAAGTCCTGGGTCACCGTGTAGCTGCGCGACTTCACCGTGTCGAGGAAGTACCAGTCACCGCGCACCTGCTCGGGCGTGAAGCGCATCAGCAGGAAACCACGGCGCGCAGTGTCGCAGTAGCGCAAGGTATCGATCACGCCCCGGAAGATGGCATTGGTCTGAGCAGGCTGCAGCGCGGCCAGGGCTGACTCAAGACCGGGCGAGCTTACGCCGGGCGTCGCGAACTCCTGCCCGACCAGTGTGCCGTCGAGCAAGTGCAAATCGCTGTACCAGGCGTTGTGCGTGTCACCAGCCAGGGAGACCAGGCGCTTGCCCAGGGCCGCCGCCGTGGCAAGCACGATTTCGCGGGCTGCGGGGTAACCATCCCAAGCGTCAAGGTTGTAGCCCAGTTTCGGATTGATGCTCGGATCGAGCAGGGCCCGCTGCACCGGCGTGAGCGCCGCCGGGTTCAGCGCGGCAGTGGCCTTGGCGGTCAGATAGTCCTGAACCGCCCTGGCGCCAGCGGCAATCGCCTCAGGACTGGTATTGGCCGGGTTCAGCGCCACCAGGATGGACACAGGGAACTCCATGCGCGCCATGAGAACCTGCTGGCCCAGCACTTGCCAGGTGGCGTCTGATGCGATCAGGGCTTGCTGCAGCCAGTTGAACTGTTCGGAGCCCAGCATCTGGCGATCGGTCGAAACGAGCTCTGCTGCCGCAGCGGCCGCAGTGGCCGGGTTGATGAAACGCGTGATGTCGATCGGTTCCTCGCGCCCAAGCAAGCGGGTTTCAAGCATGTGCAGGGACAGCAGATCGCCAAAATCGAAGCTGCGATAGACGCGCTTGAGATCATCCAGATCCGGCGTACGGATGGGCATCCACTCGTGATAGGCCTTCAGGGCAGAGGCCACCCGCGCCGCAAACGGGCCTTCGCTGGCCTCGCTGTGGTTCTCAGCGCCGTCCGTCCACGTATCGTTGGCGATTTCGTGGTCGTCCCAGATCGCGATCATCGGCAGTTGCGCGTGCAGCTGCTTCAGGTCGGGGTCGCTGCGGTACTGCGCGTAGCGCCGGCGGTAGTCGTCCAGGCTGAGCAGCTCATTGGCCGGCAGACTCTCGCGCCCAAGCGCGGCGGCGTCTCCCGACGCGTAGCCGTCGGCACCGTACTCGTAGATGTAGTCACCCAGGTGCAACGCATACTGGGCGCCTGCACGCACCGCCTCGGCATAGGCGTGAAAGTAACCGGCCGGGTAGTTGGAACAACTGAACACGGCCAACTTCACTTCCTGCACGCCCGCCGGGGGCAAGGTCCGAGTGACGCCCACGGCGGACACGTCCAGCAGGGTGCGAAAGCGATAGTGGTAACGCTGGCCTGGGCGCAATCCCCTGGCATCGACCTTCACCGTGTGGCCATGGTCTGGGTGCGCCAGGGCCCAGCCGGCCGCGACGACGCGCCGGAAGCTCGCGTCGAGCGCCACCTCCCAGCGCAGAGGAACGGGCAACCGGCTGTTGCGGCGCCGCGCGTGGGTCCACAGAATGACCCGGTCGGACAGGGGGTCGCCGCTGGCCACCCCGTAGTCGAATTCGACCGGACCGTCAATACGGCGCCTCGCAAGCTCCAAAGTCCGATCGCCCTCGGCGGCCTCAGCCAGACCGGGGATGGCGGTGGTCGCGGCGCTCGCCGAAACGAGATGAATCATGAAGCGGCGGCGGTCGATCGTCATGCAAAGACTCCAGTGAAACGCCACAGCGGCGCACCCACTGAAGTCTGAAAGCAAGTTTTGACAGATCGGTGACGCCAAGACCCCGCGTCATGGTCCGTTCAGACCATGCTATCGACTGATGACTCGGGCTATTGCGGCATCAGCCCCACGTTGCAGCGCTGGACCGAACCGGTCCGCGCCCGCAGCGCCTGGCGGCACGCGCAGGCTAAGCGAGCGCCTCAGGCCCAAGGTTCATGCCAGACCAGGGACGGGAATGAGCGCTGCGATCAGAGCGGCCCGGGTGGCGAACCTGCCGTGACCGGTCCGCTCAGCCCGCTGCAGTCCCCACTGCGTCACGTCCCCAGGGATGCAGCAGGGCCGCTGACGTGGGTCTGTGCCATACGCCAGACCTCGCGCGGATCGCGCAGCTTGAGCTTGTGATCGCTCCAGACCTGGCGCCAGCGCCGCGCGCCCGGCAGGCCATGGCGCAGGCCCAGCATGTGACGCGCCACCGCATACCAGGAGGTACCGTCCTCGGCCGCCACGCGCAGCATGTAGTCCACCATCTGCGCTTCCACGGCCTCGCGCGTGAGCGCCGAGGGCGCGGCGCCGAAATACAAGGCGTCCCAGGAAGCCAGCCACCAGGGCTTGTGATAGGCCTCGCGGCCTATCATCGCGCCGTCGAGCAGGCGCAGCTCGCGCAACACCTGCTCGTCCGTGGTGAGGCCACCGTTGATGACGATGGCCAGCTGCGGGAAGTCGTGCTTGAGCCTGTGCACCAGCTCATACCGCAGCGGCGGGATCTCGCGGTTTTCCTTGGGCGACAGTCCCTGCAGCCAGGCATTGCGCGCATGGACGACGAAGGTGGCGCAACCGGCTTCGGCCACGGTCCCAACGAAGTCGCGCACAAACTCGTAGCTTTCGGTCCGGTCGATGCCGATACGGTGCTTCACGGTGACCGGCAGGGACACCGCATCGCGCATGGCCTTCACCCCGTCGGCGACCAGTTGCGGCTCGGCCATCAGGCAGGCGCCGAAGGCCCCGCGCTGCACGCGCTCGCTGGGGCAGCCGCAATTCAGGTTGATCTCGTCGTAGCCCCACTGCTCACCCAGCCTGGCGCACTGCGCCAGGTCCGCCGGCTCGCTGCCGCCCAGCTGCAGGGCCACCGGATGCTCCTGGGCATTGAAACGCAGATGCCGCGCCACATCACCATGCAGCAGCGCACCGGTGGTGATCATCTCGGTGTAGAGGCGTGCATTCCGGCTCAGCAGGCGGTGGAAATAACGGCAGTGCCTGTCAGTCCAGTCGATCATGGGCGCGACCGACAGGCGCCAGGGACTGGAAGCGGCGGACGGGGGAACGGACATGGGCGGATTATCTCAGCCCGCCCGGTAGAATGGCGGGTTTACCGCAGGCCCGTCCCGTGGCTCTGCCCCCGCCCGTCTGTCACACCCCGTCATGAGCACCACCGAAACCCTGACTGATTTCGAACGCGAGATTGCCCAGTTCATCGTCACTGCGCTGAACCTGGACGTCACACCCGAGCAGATTGCGCCGCTGGACCCGCTGTACGGGGACGGCCTGGGTCTGGACTCGATCGACGTGCTCGAGATCGCGCTGGCCGTCTCCAAACAGTACGGTTTCCAGATGCGTTCGGACGATCCGGACAACGCCAGCATCTTCAGCTCCCTGCGCAGCCTGGCCGCGCACATCGCCGCCCACCGCGTCTGAGGCCCGCGGCCTCGCAGCTGCCCATGAAAACAGGACCGTGGCTCAAGGCGGCGCTGGCCGTCCTGCTTGTGCTTGGCTACCCCCTGGCCATGCACTGGCTGCTGACCTCTTCCCAGTGGTCGCACCGCACCCTGGCCTGGATCAATCTGGGCCAGACCGTGGGCATGCAGTCCCTGCTGGCCTGGTTTTTCGGCCGCACCCTGCGCCCCGGCCGGGAACCGCTGATCGGGCAGTTTGCCCGGCGCATCCATGGCGAGGACTACAGCCCGCGCATCGCGCTTTACGCACGCCAGGCCACCTGGGCCTGGACTGGGTTTTTCATCGCCATGGCCGTGATCCCGCTGCTGCTGTTCTTCACGGCCTCGCTGGACACCTGGTCCTTCTTCGTCAACGTACTCTCCCTTCCCCTGCTGGGCGGGATGTTCGTGGCCGAATACGCGGCCCGGCGTTATTGCCTGCGCGGCATCCCGCACGTCTCCATCTTCCAGAGCTTTGCCCTGTACCGCGACAAGAAGCGCGCCGCAGACGAGGCCTGAGCCAGCCACCATGCCTGCACTGATCTCGCACCGCTCGCCCCAGGCCGTGATGGCCTGGTCGAATGGCCGTGCCATCACGGCGCTGGACTACCTGGGCGCCGTGCGCCACATGGCCGCGCGCCTGCCGCCCGATGCGGCGGTGCTCAATCTGTGCAGCCGGCGCCACCACTTTGCCGTGGTGCTGGGCGCGGCCCTGCTGCGCGGCGTCCCGCTGCTGCTGCCTTCGACCCGCACACCCGAGATGCTGCAGCGCCTGGGCCAGCGTTACCCCGGCCTGCACGCCGTGGTGGACGCGCCGGGCGACAGCGGTGGCCTGCCGCAGATCGTCTATGAGCGCGGCCCCATACCCGCCGCCGACACGCCCTTCGAGGTCCCGGACATCGCAGGTGAGCAGATCGCCGCCTACGTCTTCACCTCGGGCTCCACCGGGGAACCCGTGCCGCACGCCAAGCATTGGGGGCCGCTGGTACGCAACGCCCGGGGCGCCGGCCGCCGCGTGCGCGAATGGCTGGGCACCGACCAGCCTTTCACGGTGACGGGCACCGTGCCGCCTCAGCACATGTATGGCTTCGAGTCCACGGTGCTGCTGCCCCTGCTCAACGAGAGCGTGATCGACGCCAGCCATCCCTTCTACCCGGCTGACATCGCTGCGGCACTGGCCGGCGCGCCCGCCCCGCGGGTGCTCGTCAGCACACCCTTTCATCTGCGCACCCTGATCGAAGCGCAGCTCGAAGTCCCCGCCCTGGCCCTGCTGCTGTGCGCCACCGCACCGCTGGCACCGCAGCTGGCACGCCAGGCGGAACAGGCGCTGGGCGCCTCGCTGCTGGAAATCTACGGCAGCACCGAAACCGGCCAGATCGCCATGCGCCGCGGCTCGGCCGGCGAACTCTGGCAGACCTTCGACGGCGTCGAAGTGCAGACCCAGCCCACAGTGGATGGCGAGCTGCGCTTTGCGGCCAGCGGCGGCCACGTCGAAGGCGTGGTGCCCCTGGGCGACGTGCTGGAGCTGCACAGCCCGACGCGCTTCGCCCTGCTGGGCCGTCACGCCGACATGGTCAACATCGCCGGCAAGCGCACCTCGCTGGCCTACCTGAACCACCAGCTCAACAGCATCCCGGGGGTGCTCGACGGCGCGCTGTACTGGCCGCAGGACGCGGCACAGGACGCCCAGGCCCGCATCCTGCGCCCGCTGGCCTTCGTGGTGGCGCCCACGCTGGGTGAGGCCGCGCTGCAGCAGGCCCTGCGTGAGCGGATCGACCCGGCCTTCATGCCCCGCCCCATCCTTTTCCTGCCCGCCCTGCCGCGCAACGCCACGGGCAAGCTGCCGCAGCAGGCCCTGGCCGAACTGGCCCGGCAAGCCGCACAGGACCGCCATAGCGCGCATGCCGGACCGACCGTCTCGCCACCCGGTCCGGCCGGGCGCTGGAAACCGGCACCTTTTGTCCGGGCCACGCTCGGAGTGCATGCCCTGGCCGGCGTGGGCCTGCTCACCCCGGCCTGGCCCCTGAGCCTGGGGGCCCTGGCCGCCAACCATGCGCTGATCGCGGCCACCGGCCTGTGGCCACGCAGCAGCTGGCTGGGGGCCAATCTGACGCATCTCTCGCGCCAGCGTCAGGAAGTTGCGATCACCATCGACGACGGTCCCGACCCGGAGGTCACCCCCGCCGTGCTCGACCTGCTGGACGAGCTGCAGGCCCAGGCCACCTTCTTCTGCATCGGCGCCCATGTGCAACGGCATCCGGAACTGGCGCGCGAGATCGTGCGGCGCGGCCATGCCCTGGGCAACCACAGCCAGCACCACCGCCACCACTTCTCCGTCATGGGCCCGTCCCAGCTGCGCCGTGAAATCAGCGCCGCGCAGGCCACGCTGGAAGACATCACCGGCTACCGCCCGCGTTTCTTCCGCGCCCCGGCCGGCCTGCGCAACATCTTTCTCGACCCGGTGCTGCACGAATTGGGTCTGCAACTTGCAAGCTGGACACGACGCGGTTTCGACACCCGCACCGGTGACGCGGACCTGGTGCTGCGACGCCTCACCCGCGACCTGGCTGCCGGTGACATCCTGCTGCTGCATGACCACCATGCGGCCCTGAGCCCCGCCGGACGCCCCGTGCTGCTGGACGTGCTGCCGCCCCTGCTGGCGACCCTGCGTGCGCAGGGCCTGCAACCCGTGCGCCTGCCAGCCTGAACCTGCGCCCTGCCCCGAACATGCACCGCCTTGCCCTGCCCGCCGACCTGCTCGAACAAGCCTCGGCCCCCTACCGCCCCCTGGGCGAGTTTGCCTGGCGCTTCGCGCGCGGCAAACTCGGCGGCGATCCGGCCTTTGCCGGTCTGTTGCAGCGCGGCCTGCTGCCGGCGCGCAGCCGCGTCCTGGACATCGGCTGCGGCCAGGGCCTGCTGGCCGCCCTGCTGGGCAGCCTGGACGGCCAGTCCGTGGCGGAGCGGCACTGGCCGTCCGGCTGGCCAGCAGCCCCGGCGCAATGCCAGGTGCATGGCATCGAACTCAGGCCGCACGACGTGGAAACTGCACGGCAGGCCCTTGCGCATCTGGGCGAGCGCGCCCGCTTCACCCTGGGCGACATGTGCCGCGCCGACTTCGGCCAGGCCGACACCGTGGTCCTCCTGGACGTGCTGCATTACGTCGATCACGCGGCGCAGCTGGACGTGCTGCGACGCGTCAAGACTGCGCTGGCCCCCGGCGGCACCCTGCTGCTGCGCGTGGGCGATGCCTCGGCCGGTATGCCCTTCAGGATCAGCAACTGGGTCGACACCCTGGTGGTTTTCCTGCGCAGCGGCCGCCTCGCGCGCCTGTACTGCCGCACCCTGGCCGACTGGCAGGCCCTGCTGCGCAATCTGGGTTTTGCCGTCGAAGCCCTGCCCATGGACCAGGGCACGCCCTTTGCCAACAGCCTGCTGGTTGCCCGCCTGGCACCCGCCGCCTGAGCCGGTGCGGCGCGCATACTCCCCCGTGTCGAAGAAGCACTGAATGACCACCCTGGCCCTCCCGGTTGAAACCGACCACCCCGCCTATGCCGGCCACTTCCCAGGCCGCCCCATCCTGCCGGGCGTGGTGCTGCTCGACCGGGCCAAGACCACCCTCGAAAGCGCCAGCGGCCTCACGGTCACAGGCATCGCGATGGCCAAATTCCTGAGCCCCTCGCTGCCCGGTGAAGTCCTGCTGCTGGACTACGAGGCCACGGAGGCCGCGTTGCGCTTCGAGATCCGCTGCGGCGAGCGACGCATCGCGACCGGGCGCTTCACCGTGACCAAGGCGCCCTGACCATGCCGCACACCACGCCCCCCGCCCCGGACCGCAGCGCGGACACGCCGTTGTGGCTACAGCGCAAGGAGCGCGGCAGCCTGCTGCTGCTGCGCTTCATGACCTGGCTGTCGCTCGCGCTTGGGCGTCGCCTCACGCGCCCCATCGTCTACGGCATTGCGCTCTATTTCCTGCTGGCAGTCCCCGCGGCCCGCAAGGCCTCGCGCGCCTACCTGGTCGCCTGCCTGGGGCGGCCCGCCAGCTGGCGCGACCAGTACCGCCACATCCTGGCCTTTGCCAGCACCATCCATGACCGCATCTACCTGCTCAATGACAGGCATGAACTGTTCGACATCCGTGTCTACGGCGAGGAGCAGTTGCCCGCGGCCGGGGATGCCTCGGGTGGCCTGCTGATCTTTGGCGCCCACCTGGGCAGCTTCGAGGTGCTGCGCACGCTGGCCCGCAAGAACGCCAGGAACAAGGTCTGCGCCGCCATGTACCCGGAGAACGCCCGCCTGCTCAACAGCATGCTGGCCCGGGTCAACGCCCAGGTCGTGCTGGACATCATTCCCCTGGGCCGGCTCGACGCCATCTTCACGCTCAACGAGCGCGTCAAGGCCGGTGCCTGGGTGGCCCTGCTGGCCGATCGCGCCGTGGGCCCGGACCCGCACCAGAGCCAGCCCTTCTTCGGCCGGCCCGCGCCCTTCCCGCTGGGGCCCTTCCGGCTGGCCGCCATCCTGCGCCGACCGGTGTTTTTCATGACCGGCCTGTACCGTGGCGGCAATCGCTACGACATCCATTTCGAACGCCTGGCCGACTTCGGCGAGGCTGCACCCGGCCAGCGCGACGCCGTGATACTCCAGGCCCAGCAGCGCTACGCACAGCTCATCGAGCAGCACTGCCGCCTGGCGCCCTACAACTGGTTCAATTTCTACGATTTCTGGGAAGGAGCCCCGCGTGCCTCAGCCTGAGACCCGGTCGCCGCGCGGCCTGTTGGCCCTGTTCACCGCCTGCCTCCTGCTGGCCGGCGCCGCGTCGGCGCGGGCCGCGGAATGGCAGCTGTCTGACCTGATGCAACTGCTGGCCCAGACCAGGAGCGGACAGGCCCGCTTCGTCGAGCGCAAGTACATCAGCATGCTGGACAAGCCGGTCGAATCCTCGGGCGAGCTGTCCTTCACCGCACCGGACCGCATGGAGATGCGCACGCTCAGGCCCAAGAAGCAGGCGATGCTGCTGGACGGCAACCAGCTGACGCTGGAGCAGGACGGCCGCCAGAAGACCGTGAGCCTGCAGTCCTACCCCGAAGTCGCGGCCTTCGTCGAGGGCATACGCGGCACCCTGGCCGGCGACCGCCAGGCGCTGGAAAAGGTCTACCGGGTCCACCTGCTGGGTACCCCGGCCCGCTGGCAGCTCATGCTGGTGCCGCGCGAGCCGAGCATGGTGCGCATCATCAGCCGTATCCGCATCAGCGGCAGCCAGGGCGATGTCACGCAGGTGGCTTATGACCATGCCGACGGGGACCGCTCCGAGATGCAGATCGTCCCGGTGGCCCGGCCATGACCTGGTCGCGTCGTTACCTGCCCACCCTGCTCTGGCTGGCCGCCCTGCTGGCCTGCGCGGTCGTGATCGCGCGCACGACCTTCGTGGCCGATCTCTCGGCCTTCATGCCACGGGCCCCGAGCGAACGTCAGCAGATGCTGATGGACCAGTTCAAGGACGGCATCATTGCACGCCTGATCCTGGTCGGTATCGAGGGGGGCGACGCCACGGAACGGGCCCGCCTTTCGAAGGAACTTTCTGCCGCGCTGCGCAAGAAATCCGATTTCGTCGGTGTACAGAACGGCAGCGCCTCGGACCTGGCGCTGGACCGCGCCCATGTCTTCGACAACCGCTACCTGCTCAGCCCCACCGTGGACGCGCAGCGTTATACGGAAGCAGGCCTGCGGCGCGCCATCGGCACCACAATCGAAGATCTTTCCGGCAGCGCCGGCATGCTGCTCAAGCAGCTGCTGCCGCGTGACCCGACCGGGGAAATCCGGGAGCTGCTGGCCCAGTTCGACGGCAGCTCGCAGCCACCCAGCACCGAAGGGGTCTGGTCCACCCGGGACGGCGCCCGCGCCCTGCTGCTGCTGCAGACCCGGGCCGAGGGCTCGGACATCGATGCGCAGGCCCGCACCCTTGAGTCGGTAAGACTGGCCTTCGCTGCCATTCCCGATCGCCAGGCCGACACCCGGCTGCTGATGTCGGGAACCAGTGTGTTCTCTGTCTCCTCCCGCGCCCTGATCGAAGGTGAAGTCCATCGCCTGGCGGCCGCCAGCCTGGTGCTGGTGGTCGGCCTGCTGCTGCTGGTCTACCGCTCTCCCCTGCTGCTGGGCCTGAGCCTGCTGCCCATGTTGACCGGCACCCTGGCCGGCATCACGGCGGTGAGCCTGGGTTTCGGTCAGGTACATGGCATCACACTGGGCTTTGGCACCACGATGATCGGCGAGGCCGTCGACTACGCCATCTACCTCTTCGTGCAGCGCCCGGGCCCCGGCACCGCACGGCTCTTCTGGCGCACGCTCTGGCTGGGCCTGCTCACCTCCGTTGCTGGCTTCCTGGCCCTGCTGGGCTCGGGCTTCCCCGGCCTGACGCAGCTGGGTGTGTACTCCACCGTGGGTCTGGTGGCCGCCGTGCTGGTCACGCGGTATGTGCTGCCCAACCTGACGCCGGCCCACGTCCCCGTACCCGACCTGCCCCGCACCGGCGAGTTCCTGCAGAAGCTGATGCGAGGGGCTCCGCGCCTGCGCTGGCTCCTGCTGCTGCTGACGACGGGCATGCTGGTGGTGACCACCCTGCACACGGATCGCCTCTGGAACCGCAGCATCTCTGCCCTCAATCCCGTGTCCAAAGCCGACCAGCAACTGCACGAGGAACTGCGCCGGGACCTGGGAGCCTCTGATCTGCGTTATCTGGCCGTGCTGACCGCAGCCGACCCGGAACAGGCCCTGCAGCAGGCCGAGCGCGCCGGCAGCGTGCTGCAGACCCTGAGCCGCGCCGGCACAATTGCCGGCTTCAGTTCGCCCGCGCAGGTCCTGCCCAGCCTTGCCAGCCAGCAGGCCCGCCAGGCCGCCCTGCCGGAACCCGCCTTGCTGCGCCAGCGACTGCATGCCGCACTCGCCGGCTCACCGCTGCGACCGGAACGCCTGCAAGGCTTCCTCAATGATGTGGAACGCAGCCGCACCCGGGCCCTGCTCACACGCCAGGACCTGAACGGCAGCGCTTCGGCGCTCCTGTATGACTCCCTGCTCATCCCCCGCGAACGCGACGTGCTGCTGCTGATGCCCCTGCGACCGCACAAGGTCAATGACGCCGAGCAGGACATCGACATCGACCGCGTCGAAACGGCGCTCAAGGCAAACGGCCTCACGGCCATCACCGTGATTGATCTGCTGGCCGAGACCAACGCCCTGTTCGACAGCTACCTGCGCGAGGCCCTGGTGTTTTCGGGCCTGGGCTGCCTGGCCATCCTGGTCCTGCTGCTGCTGGCCCTGCGCTCGATCCCGCGCACGTTGCGCGTGGCCCTGCCGCTGGTCTGTGCCGTGGTCTGTGTGACCGGCACCCTGGTGCTGGGCGGAACCTCGCTGACCATCCTGCACTTGGTCGGCCTGCTGCTGGTGGTGGCCATCGGCTCCAATTACGCCCTGTTCTTTGACAGCGTGAACACCGGCGCCAGTGCACAGGAACAGCGCCAGACCAGCATCTCCCTGCTGACAGCCAACCTGACCATCGTGGGCAGCTTCGGCATGCTGGCGCTGTCCAGCGTGCCCGTGCTGGCCATCCTGGGCACGACGGTGGGCCTGGGCACGGTGCTGGCCCTGCTGTTCTCCGCCGTACTCGCCAGACCGCAACCCGCCATGCCCACACCTGCGCCAGTAAAATCGACCCCCTGAACCAGGCTTTCCCGGCCTATCTGTCCTCCCCTTCATGTCATCGCTTCATCTTGCCGCCTACACCATGACCAGCGCCCTGGGCGCCGGACTCACGCCGACGCTCGACGCCCTGCGCCAGCAACGCAGCGGGGTGCGGCCCATGCGATGGGAAACGGTCGACCTGGACACCTGCCTGGGCGAAGTGGCGGGGCTGGACGATTTCAGATTGCGCGAGGATCTCGCCGCCTTCGATTGCCGCAACAACCGGCTGGCGCAACTGGGCCTGGAGCAGGACGGCTTTGCGGCAGCGGTACGCGAGGCCATGCGCCGCCACGGCCCGGACCGCATCGGTGTCTTCCTGGGCACGAGCACCTCGGGCATCCTGAGTTCCGAACTGGCCTACCGTCAGCGCGACGCGACAACAGGCGCCTTCACAACGCCGCTCGACTACCGGCACACCCACAACTGCTATTCGGTTGCCGATTTCGTACGTAGCTATTTCGGCCTGACCGGGCCGGCCTTTGTCGTCTCCACCGCCTGCTCCTCCAGCGCCAAGGTCTTCGGCAATGCGCAGCGCATGGTGGACAGCGGCCTGATCGACGCGGCCGTCGTGGGCGGCGTCGATTCGCTCTGCCTGACCACGCTCTACGGTTTCAACTCGCTGCAACTGGTCTCGACCCGTCCCTGCCGCCCCTTTGACGCCGAGCGCGACGGCATCTCCATCGGCGAGGCCGGCGCCTTCATCCTGGTCGAGCGCGCCGACCGTCCGGCACCTGGCGCCATCGTCATGAGCGGCATAGGCGAATCCAGCGATGCGCACCACATGTCCTCCCCCCACCCCGAAGGCCTGGGCGCCCGCGCGGCCATGCAACAGGCCCTGACCATGGCCGGCCTGCAACCCTCGCAGATCGACTACATCAACCTGCACGGCACCGCAACGCCCAGCAACGACGCGGCCGAGGACAAGGCCGTGAGCACGCTGTTCGGCACCGCCACCCCCAGCAGTTCCACCAAGGGCCACACCGGCCACACGCTGGGCGCAGCGGGCGGCATCGAGGCCATCATCTGCGCGCTGGCCCTGCAGCATGGCCTGGCCCCGGGCGGCTGCGGCACCACAGCGCTGGACCCGAAGCTGCAGTCCCGCTACCTGCTGGGCAATCTGGAACAACCCCTGCGCCATGTGCTGAGCAATTCCTTCGGCTTTGGCGGCAGCAACTGCAGCATGGTGCTGTCGAGGGTGGCCGCATGAGCGTCGCACGGCCGTCCGAAGGCGTTCGCACCGCTGTCCGTCAGGACGAAGGTATTCCACAATGAGCCAGCTTAAAGTGCATCTGCAAGGCCTCGGTGTCTATGGCCCCGGCTTCTCGGGCTGGCAGCAGACCGCCGAGGTGCTGGCGGGGCGCCAGCCCTACGCCATGGCTCCGATCAATCTGCCGCCCGCGGAAGCCCTGCCGCCGGCCGAGCGGCGGCGGGCCGGGGTGTCGATCAAGCTGGCCTTCGCGGTCGGCTTCGACGCGGTCCGGCACGCCGGTGTCGACCCCGCCGCGCTGCCCTCGGTCTTCACCTCGAGCGGCGGCGACTGCGACAACTGCCACGCCATCCTGGAAACCCTGGCCTCGGCCGACCGTGCGGTCTCACCCACGCGCTTCCACAACTCGGTCCACAACGCCCCCTCGGGCTACTGGAGCATCGCCACCGCCTGTCGGGCAAGCTCCACCAGTCTGAGTGCCTACGACGGCTCCTTCGCGGCCGGCCTGCTCGAAGCCGCCACCCAGGTCCTGAACTCCGGCGAGTCCTGCCTGCTGCTGGCCTACGACAGCCCCTACCCCGGGCCCCTGAGCGCTGTGCGGGGCATCCCCTACCCCTTTGGCGCGGCCATGGTGCTCGGCGCGGGTGCGGCGGCCGGCACACTGGCCACACTCGACCTGAGCCTGGGTCGCCGGGACGCTACCCGTATGGTCGATGGCGCGCTCGAAACGATGCGAAGCAGCGTGCCCGCCGCGCGCAGCCTGCCGCTGCTGCAATGCCTGGCGCGGGGCAACAACGAACGCATCACACTGGACTACCTGGATGGGATGTCACTGGATGTCGAAGTCCATGCCGCTGCCTGACCACGCCTGGATCGCGGCCCGCATCCCGCACCAGGGCAGCATGTGCCTGCTCGATGCGGTGCTGCGCTGGGACGAGAGCAGCATCGTCTGCAGCGCCAGCAGCCACACGCGCAGCGATAACCCGCTGCGCGCGCAAGACATGCTGGGTATCGCCAACGGGATCGAGTACGCGGCCCAGGCCATGGCCGTGCACGGTGCCCTGCTCGCAGGCAACGATACGGCGCCGGCCGCCGGTTTCCTGGCCAGTGTGCGCGACGTCAAATGGCAGACGCAGCGCCTGGACGATCTGGCGCCGCCGTTGCAGGTGCACGCCGAGCGCCTGTCGGGCGACGGGGCGACCATCCTCTACAGCTTCCATCTCCAGGCCGGCGGCGCCACCCTGCTGTCCGGCCGTGCCAGCGTCCTGCTCGATGCCGGCGCACCATGACCCTCTTGCACACGGACTCCGCATGAAACACGCACTCGTCACCGGCGGCAGCGGCACCATCGGCGCGGCCATCTGCCGCAGGCTCGCCGCCGATGGCCTGCACGTCATCGTCCACGCCAACCGCAATACCGCTGCGGCCGAACAGCTGTGCGCAGAGATCCAGGCGGCCGGCGGCTCCGCCAGCACCGTCACCTTCGACGTGGCCGACGAGGCCGCGACACGCGCGGCCCTGGAACCCCTGGTGGCCCGGCAGCCGATCCAGGTGCTGGTCAACAACGCCGGCATGCACGACGACGCGGTCTTCCCCGGCATGAGCAGCGCCCAGTGGCACCGCGTGATCGACGTCTCGCTCAACAGCTTCTTCCACGTCACGCAGCCGCTGACCATGCCCATGATCCGCACCCGCTGGGGGCGCATCATCAGCATCTCGTCCATCGCCGGCATCACCGGCAACCGTGGCCAGACCAATTACGCGGCCGCCAAGAGCGGCCTGCACGCGGCCAGCAAATCGCTGGCGCAGGAACTGGCCAGCCGAGGCATCACGGTGAACGCCATCGCGCCGGGCATCATCGCCTCGGACATGAGCAAGGACGCCTTCGACGCCGAATCGATCAACCGCCTGGTGCCCATGAAGCGCGCGGGCCGGCCCGAGGAAGTGGCCGCCCTGGTGGGTTTCCTGGCCTCGGAGCAGGCGGCCTACATCACCGGTCAGGTGATCTCGGTCAATGGCGGAATGGTCTAGGCGGGTACGGCCGCGACCGTCGCACGCGCCGACACGTCAAGGGCAAACAGGCGCCGGAACAGGGCCAGCGTGAGCAGACCGCCCGCGCCACCCAGCAGCACACCGCCCAGCACGTCCAGCACCACATGCTGCTTGGTCGCCAGCGTCGAGTAGGCGATGACCAGGCACCACAACCAGCTCAGTGCCAGCCAGGCGCGGCCCGCGGCGACCGCCCGCAGCTGATGATGCAGCCAGATCGCGGAGAACACGGCGATGGCCACGTGCAATGAAGGACAGGCATTGCCTGCGGTGTCCACCCCTTGCAGCATGGCCAGGCCGCTGCCCGGCGGGCGCTCGAAGGCCGGCACGATCGTGGGCCAGAAATAGAAACAGGCCAGGCCGACCAGGCAGGTCACACCCACACCCAGGCCGTAATACACCAGCTGCCGCACATTGGGCAGCAGGGCCGGCGGCAGGCAGGTGTAGAACCAGAGCGAGAGGTAGGGGATCCAGGCCCACCATTGCATGGGGATGGTGCGATCCAGCCAGGTGACCGGCATCGTGGTGACCTGCGCATGCGGGTAACGCAGCAGGAAAAAATACGCTTCGAAGAACGACCAGATGAAAAGCGTCGAGCCGGGCGCCTTGAGCCACCAGATGCGCCAGAGCAGTCGGTTCAGGGCACGCATCGGGCTCGGTCGGGGAGGGGTCATGGTCAATAATCGCTGTCTTGTGAGCAATGGTATCAACTAAAGTCTATGCAAACGCGACGATCCGGCAACCCGCTCTGGCGACTCTACGAGGTCTTTGTCATGGTCTTCGGGCTGGGTCTGCTGGCACTGATCTGCCTGCTGTCGATCCCGCTGTTCCTGCTGCTCTTCGTCACGCTGCCGCGTCGCTGGCACAGGCTGGTGTCACGCCACATCATCCGTTTCGGCTTCCGGGCCTATCTCTGGACCCTGCACTGGGTCTGCCAGATACGCACCGACCTGCATGAGCTGGACGGCCTGCAGGACGAGGGGCCCCTGATCGTCATCGCCAACCACCCGTCCCTGCTCGATGCCGTCATGCTGCTGAGCTGCTCGCCCAAGGCGACCTGCGTGCTCAAGGCCAGCCTGCTGGCCAACCCCCTGTACGGCGTGGGTGCACGCATGGCCAGGTACGTGAGCAACGAGGATCCGCGCCGCATGATCGAGGGCGCCAGCCGTGAGCTGCAGCACGGCGCCCACTTCATCCTGTTCCCCGAAGGCGGGCGCAGCCGCGAGTTCCCCATCAGCACCCTTTCCAGCGCCTGCATCCTGATGTCCAAGCAAAGCCGGGCGCCCATCCAGACGGTCATCCTTGAGTTTTCCACGCCTTATCTGGGCAAGCACTGGGGCCTGTTCACACCCCCCATCCTGCCCCTGGACATCCGGGCCCGCCTGGGCCGGCGCTTCGAGCCGCCGACGGTCACCGCCCAGGCCTTGAGCGAGCTGGACAGCTATTTCCGCAGCGAACTCACTGTGCGGGACTGACGCCGCAGCGCCGGCTCAGACGCTGCGCTGGGCGAGGCTGGCGAGCCCCTCCATCACCGCCTGGCGCGGGGAGTTGATCACCAGGATCTCGATCTGGGCGGCTTCATCGCCGCCCACCGTCAACAGGGCCGTGACCGCAGCTGCCGTTTCCGACATGGGCCGCGTGCGCACATCCACCTGCACGGTCTCGCGCGGCAGCACCGGGCGTTTGAAACTGCATTTGCGGATGCTGGCCAGCAGCCCCACGTAGTCACCTTCCAGGCGCCGCGCCGCGGGTGAGCCCGCCCGCATACCGGCACCGGCCACCTGTGCGACCAGCTCCACCAGCATCACGCCCGGCACCAGGGGCAGGCCGGGAAAGTGGCCGCGCAGGATGGCACCGTCGGCAGACCATCGCGCACTGGCCTGGTAGTGATCGTGGTCCAGCACGGTGAGATGCTCGACGAGCTGCATGTCACCGCGGTGCGGCAGCAGGCGGTAGATGCCTGCCGCATCAAGCTCGATGGGATAGCTGAGCGTTTCGTTCATGCGTAACGACGCGCGATCAGCGACACATTGCTGCCGCCGAAGGCAAAGGAGTTCGACATGACGGCCTGCAGGGACTGGCCGTGGCGCGCCAGCCGGGGCACGTAGTCCAGGGTACAGCGCGGATCGGGCTGGTCCAGGAAGGCCGTCGGCGGGATGCTTCCGCTTTGCATGGCCAGCAGGCTGATGGCGAATTCCGTGGCGCCTGCCGCCCCGATCAGGTGACCGTGCAGGGCCTTGGTGGAGCTCACCGGCAGGCGGTCGGCGTGGTCGCCAAAGGCCAGCCGTATGGTCTCGGTCTCCACCACGTCGCCGGCCTCGGTGGCCGTGCCATGGGCATTCAGGTAATGGATGCCGGCCGGCGCGATGCCGGCTTCGTCGAGGGCCATGCGGATGGCGCGGTACTGGCCTTCGCTGGACGGCAGCGTCAGGTGCCTGGCGTCGCTGCTGCTGCCATAACCGCAGATTTCGCCGTAGATGGTCGCGCCGCGACGCAAGGCGGACTCAGCAGTTTCGAGCACCAGGGCGGCCGCCCCCTCCCCCAGCACGAAGCCGCTGCGGTCCTTGTCAAAAGGCCGGCAACTGGCCGCCGGCTTGTCGGGGTGGGGTTTGGCCATCACACGCAGCGCATTCCAGGCCATGAAGACACCGGGCACATTCATGGCCTCGGCACCGACAGCCACGACGGCGTCGGCATACCCGTGGCGGATGCTGCGGTAGGCCTCGCCCAGGGCCATGGCCGAAGAGGAACAGGCCACGCTGTAGGTGTGTGTCGGGCCGCGGAACTGGTGGGCCATCGAGATGGCCGCCGTGGCGGCATTGGGCATGAGCCGCGGCACCGACAGGGGATGCATCACCGTGGGGTTGCGACCGGCCAGCAATTGCTCATGCATGCGGGAGTAGAGAGCTTCACCGGTGGTGGCCCCGCCCAGGCCGATGCCGGCGAACACGCCGACGCGGTCGGGGTTCAGGTCCCACTCGGCGGACCGGGCGTCGGCCAGGGCCTCGCGGCTGGCCAGCAGGGCAAACTGCGTGGCGCGGTCCAGGCCCTGCTCGTTGCGGTCGAGCTGATGGGCGTAGGCGGGATCGACGTCGGCCGACAGGGCCTGAGGCAGCCAGCGGGTGATCTCGGCCGCAGCAGGCCCGATGGCGCTGTCAGCGCGGATCAGGCGCTCGAAGCTGGTGGTGCGCGTGAGGCCCAGCGGGGTCAGCAGACCGATGCCGGTGACGACGACGCGTTGTGGGGTCGAAGCGGCAGGCATGGGCCGTGATCAACAGCGCAGGCGGGCAGCTCAGGCCTTGCCCGGCAGGGAGGCTGGTGCCGGGATCTGGCCGTTGTTGGCTGCGCGGATGGTGGTTTCCATATCGGCCACCATCTCGTCGAAACTCATGTCGCTGTAGCGCGCCGGGTCGTCCACCTGGAAACCGTAGAGGTCTTCCACCTCGAAAAGCATTTCAACCACGCCCAGGGAATCCAGGCCCAGATCGGCGACCTTGAGCCCCGGCCGCTCGAACACGGTGGGGTCGACGTTGAACTGTCGGATGACGAAATCTTTGATGATCTGACGCAGCATGATGGCTCTGTTTCCTCATGGGCTCCCGCGGTCTGGCAGGCAAATCCGTCTGCCTTGCGGCCGGGAATTCACAGCTGACGAGCATCCCAGGGAATTTGTTATGTGTTTCGAATACGGCACCCGCCAGGAAACCCCCTGACGGGCTGCGGCCCTGCCCCCGACGTACGGGTCCATGACCAGTTCAAATTGTAACCAGATTCCCTTCAGGGGTATTCCTGTGCGCAGGGTTGCCAGACAGCGTGACGCGGCCTCAGCGGCCTGCCAGCCGGCGCAGCAGCAACAGGGGCAGACGCAAGGCAAAACCCAGCATCAGGCGGGTGTGCATCCAGGT
Organism: Hylemonella sp.; assembly: GCA_040376915.1. Lineage (GTDB taxonomy): Bacteria > Pseudomonadota > Gammaproteobacteria > Burkholderiales > Burkholderiaceae_C > Hylemonella. The sequence goes on along the minus strand of JBEIPS010000019.1, from coordinate 16,610 downwards.
CAGCAAGGCGTTGTCGCGCAGGTAGTTGAAGTGCGAGACGCCGCCCTCCTCGGGCCGCAGGTATTTGACCGGTGCGTCGATATTGAGGGGCCAGACACCGGCCCAGCACAGGCGCACGGCCGCCTCGATGTCGAAGTCGAAACGGCGCATCCAGCGCTGGCCGCGCATGATCCTCAGCAGGGGCGAGACCGGGTAGACACGGAAACCGTAGAGCGAGTCACCGATGCCCATCCAGAGTGTCTCGAGGTTGGCCCAGGCATTCGAGACCTTGCGGCCCTGCACACGCAGCGCCGGCGCATCGGCATCGAACACCGGCCTGCCCAGCACCATGCGGGTCACGTCGTCGCCCGCGGCCTGCATGAACGCCGGGATCAGCTGCGCCGGGTGCTGGCCGTCGGAATCCATGGTCAGCGCATGGGTGTAACCGGCCGCCTCGGCCAAGGCCAGTCCGTGCATGACGGCAGCGCCCTTGCCCTGGTTCTGCGCCAGCACCATGACCTTCAGGTCCGGCTCCTGCGTCGCCAGGGCCTGCAGTTGGGCACCGGTGCCGTCCGTGCTGCCGTCCACCACGACCCAGACGGGGGCCCAGTGCTGCAGGGCCTCGCGCACGGTCTCCAGCGCCTTGGGGCCGGCGTTGTAGGTGGGGATCAGGACGAAATGGGTGCGCGAAGGCGCGGCGCCGGAAGTGCGTGACATGGGCGTGGATTATGGCAAAGGGCCCAGGCCTGCGACATCAACCGGCCGGTGCGATGCACCAGGGCGCGGCATCGTGCGCCAGGCCCATCCACAGGGCCCAGGCCGAACTCAGCGCCAGCGCCAGGCCGGCCAGGCGCACACCCCAGTCGCCCTGCCCGGCACCACGCAGGCGCAGCCAGAGCCAGGGGCCCAGCATCATGGACACGGCCGTGCCGGATGCAAACAGGGCCATCACCGCCGCACCCTGGACGGCCTGCCCGGTCATGGCAGCCACGAGCAGCGCGGAGTACAAGAGACCGCAGGGCAGCAGTGCCCACAGCACACCCACGACCAGCGGCGCGCCACGGCCCCGCCCTGCGGCCAGCGCACGCGCGCCGCTCCAAAGACGCCGCGCGGCGCTTTCCAGCCAGACCGGCTGCTGCGCGCGGACCAGCAGCAGCAGGCCCAGCATGAAGGCGGCAACGTGGAACAGGGTCCAGACCGGACGCAGCGCGGCCGACTGGATGGTGAGCCAGCCCAGGCCCTGGATCGAGGCGGCGGCCAGGCCACCGAGCAGGGCATAGCCGATCACCCGGCCCAGCTGGAAGCTCCACAGGGCTTCGGCGCGGCGTTCGCCGGCCGCCTGGGCCAGGCCGGCGCAGGCAGCACCGCACATCGCGATGCAATGGGGACCGCCGACCAGTCCCATGAACAGGGCGGTGAGGGCCAGAGAGGTCTGCATGCCCGCCAGTGTAGGCCGTCAGATGATCTTGGAAAAACGGGCGCGGTTGCGGTCAGCCTGCAGGTAGCGGTCGAAGACCATGGCCACGGCACGCACGAAGTACCAGCCCTTGGCCGTGACCTGGATGCCGCTGTCGTCCAGTGTCACCAGGCCCTGTTCGGCCAGCGCGTGCAGGGCCTCCAGTTCGGGTGCAAAGTAGCTCCTGAAATCGACCAGATAGGCCAGGTCGATGGATTCAAACACCAGTTCGCCCTGGCACATCAGAGCCATGATGACGGCGCGCCGTACCAGGTCATCGCGCGAGAGTGCCAGGCCCCGCACCACGGCAAAGCGGCCGTGGTCGATGGCGTCGTAATAGTCTTCCAGCGTCTTGGCGTTCTGGCTGTAGGTGGCGCCGATGCGACCGATGGACGAAACGCCCAGGCCGATCAGGTCGCAGTCGGGCTGGGTGCTGTAGCCCTGGAAGTTGCGGTGCAGTCGCCCCTGGCGCTTGGCCACGGCCAGCGCGTCGTTGGGCAGGGCAAAGTGGTCCATGCCCACGTAGACATAACCCGCATCCTGGAAGCGTTCCAGCGCACTGGACAGCATGGCCAGCTTGGCGGCTGCGCCGGGCAGCTCGGCGCTCGCGATGCGCCGCTGCGGCTTGAAGCGCTCAGGCAGGTGGGCGTAGGCATACAGGGCGATACGGTCCGGGCGCAACTCGGTGACCTGCTGCAGGGTGCGCGCGAAGGACTCCGGGGTCTGCTGGGGCAGGCCGTAGATGAGGTCGATGTTGACCGAATCAAAGCCGCGCTCGCGTGCCGCCTGCACCAGGGCAAAGACCTGCTCGGCCGGCTGCACACGGTGCACGGCCTTCTGCACCGCCGGGTCAAAATCCTGCACACCGAAGCTCAGGCGGTTGAAACCGAGTTCGGCCAGGGTGTCGAGCCGGCTGGCATCGATGGTTCGGGGATCCACCTCGATCGAATATTCGCCGCCCGGTGCCAGCGTGAAGCTGCGCTTGAGCATGGCCATGAGCTCGCGCAATTCGGCGTCGCTCAGGAAGGTCGGGGTGCCGCCGCCCAGATGCAGCTGGGTGACCATCTGGCCCATGCCGAGCTGGGCCGTGTGCAGGTCCACCTCGCGGCCCAGATAGCGCAGGTATTCGGCGGCGCGGTCATGGTGCTTGGTGATGATCTTGTTGCAGGCGCAGTAATAACAGAGCGACTCGCAAAACGGCAGATGGACATAAAGCGAGAGCGGCAGCACCAGGGCGGCCGCCCCGGAACGGCGCTGTTGCAGGGCACGCACATAGTCATCGGGGCCGTAGGCCTCGACAAAACGGTCTGCCGTCGGGTAGGAGGTGTAACGCGGACCGGCCACGTCGTGGCGGCGTAGCAAATCGGGAGTGACGGGCTCGACGGTTTCGGCTTTCATGCGTTTACTGTGCCGGGAACGCGTAGTATCCGCCTTGACATGCATCAAATGCTGGTAAGGTAGCAACTGTGAAGTGCGGGATCGCACTGGAGGACCTCGATGACCGATGTCAAAATACAGAGTATGAATCCGCAAGCGATCAAAGTGGCCTGCTCCAACTGCAATCTGCGCGAGCTGTGCATGCCCATGGGCCTCAACGCCGACGAAATCGACCGCCTGGACAACATGGTTGCCATCCGACGCAAGATCAAGCGCGGCGAGTCCCTGTTTCGCAACGGCGAAAAATTCACCTCGCTCTACGCCATCCGTACGGGCTTCTTCAAGACCTGCGTGGCCTCCGAGGATGGCCGCGACCAGGTGACCGGCTTCCAGATGGCCGGCGAGATCATCGGCCTGGACGGTATCGTCAACGATCACCACAGCTGCGATGCGGTGGCCCTGGAGGACGCGGAGGTCTGCGTCATGCCTTTTGACCGCATCGAGGATCTGTCCCGCGAGATCAACGGCCTGCAGCGCCATGTGCACAAGATCATGAGCCGTGAAATCGTGCGCGAACACGGTGTCATGCTGCTGCTGGGAAGCATGCGCGCCGAGGAGCGCCTGGCGGCCTTCCTGCTGAACCTGGTGCAGCGCCTGCACGCCCGGGGTTTCTCGCAATCCGAACTGATCCTGCGCATGACACGCGAGGAAATCGGCAGCTACCTCGGCCTCAAGCTGGAGACGGTCAGCCGCACCTTCTCGAAATTCGTGGAAGACGGCATGGTCGAGGTCAAACAGCGCCATGTACGCATTCTCGACACCGAAGCCCTGTCCCGCCTGGTCAACCACCAGGGCGAATGCCACTGAGCCTGCGCGACTGTAGCGACGATGCCCGGGTCAGGCCCCGGGCTGTTCGTCCTGCGGCGGCTCGCGCCGGTTGAGTTCGGAAGACGACAGGGCCAGCAGCGCAGTCAATGCGCTGGAGAGCATGGTGATGCCCCAGAAGACAAAAAACGCGAGGGTATAGATGCCCTGGCGGGAGAGTGCGACCGGCTGCCCGAACCAGTGCAGATCCTGCGGATCGACCATGGCAAACACCAGCATCTCCAGGACCCCCGCCACCAGAAAAGCGGGCCACGCGATCCACATGAGCTTGTGCAGTTTCATCGTGCCCTCCTAGGCGACTGGATTCAGGGCTTGACGGGTGACTGCGCCGGCGGCGGCGTGCCCGTCGCGGCATGGTTGCGCGCCTGCACGGCCGGAGCCAGGCTGGCCGCATCAGACTCCAGCGTCTTGTTCATCTCGATGCCCTTGCGGTAATAGTCCTCGCTGACCACCGGATCGGGCATACGCACCGCGATATAGAGGGTGACAAAACCGGCAACCACCACCAGTGCCGGGCCGGCCAGGACCAGCCAGACATGGCCGAATTTCCACCAGGGGGCGGGGGGCGTCGCGCCGCCTTGATCGTTCATATGATGTGCTCCTTAACGGGGGACCAGAAACACCGACTTTTCGCTCAGCTGCGCGTCGCGTGCGGTGATCTCGAAATGGATGGGATGGGTGCCGGGAGCGGCCGCCTCATAGGGCAGCTGCAGGCGCACGGCCACCCAGCGCGACTGTGTGGACTCGACGCTCACCTGCTCTTCCGAGGTGAGGGCCAGGCCCGGCAGGCCGCTGACCGTGATGCGGTAGGTCTGCTCGGATTCGGTGGCGTTCATGATCTGCAGACGGTAGACGTTCTCGATCATGCCACCGGCCACGATGCGCGCCAGCACGCCGCGGTCGCGCACCACGTCCACCTTGAAGGGTGTGCGCAAGGCGAGGCTCACCAGCATGGCCACGCACACCGACCCGAGGATGGCGCTGTAGACCAGCACGCGCGGACGGAACACGTGCCGCCAGGTCTGGACCTGGCTCCAGCCCTTCTGCAGCGCGTTCTGTGTCGTGTAGCGGATGAGCCCGCGCGGGTAGTTCATCTTGTCCATGACATCATCACAGACGTCGATGCAGGCCGCGCAACTGATGCACTCGTACTGCAGGCCCTTGCGGATATCAATGCCCGTGGGACAGACCTGCACGCACAGGGTGCAGTCTATGCACGCACCCAGGCCCAGGGATGCGGGATCTGCCTTGCGCGAGCGGGCGCCGCGCGGTTCACCGCGCCGCTCGTCGTAGCTCACGATCAGCGTGTCGCGGTCAAACATGGCGCTCTGGAAGCGCGCATAGGGACACATGTACTTGCAGACCTGCTCGCGCATGAAACCGGCGTTGCCATAGGTGGCAAAACCGTAAAAGACGACCCAGAAGACCTCCCAGGAGCTCATGCGCAGCTGCAGCACCTCCAGACCCAGCTCATGGATGGGCGTGAAGTAGCCGACGAAGGTGTAACCCGTCCACAAGGAGAGCAGGATCCACACCCCGTGCTTGCCACCTTTGCGCAACAGCCTGTTCGGACTCCAGGGCCCCTGGTCCAGGCGCATGCGCGCCGAGCGGTCGCCTTCGATCCTGCGCTCGATCCAGAGGAAGATTTCGGTATAGACCGTCTGTGGACAGGCATATCCACACCACTGGCGACCCGCGACCGCCGTGAACAGGAACAGCAGCAGCGCCGAGATGACCAGCAAGCCGGTCAGGTAGATGAAGTCCTGCGGGTACAGGACCAGGCCGAAGATGTAGAAGCGGCGCGCGCCCAGATCGAAGAGCACGGCCTGACGCTGACCCCATTCAAGCCAGGGCAGACCGTAGAAAACGATCTGGGTCAGCCAGACGAACACCCAGCGCCAGCGGGCGAACAGGCCCGTGACGCTGCGCGGATAGATCTTCTGCTGGGACTGGTACAGAGAGACCATCACCGCATCATCGGCGACCGTGGCTGGCACTGCCGTGATGGGGATGATCTTCTTGGCCGCAGATTCGGTATCGGACAAATCGACTCCTGGCCCTCAGCGGGCGGCCACCTTGGTCCCGCTGGAGCGGCTCCAGACATAGGCCGTGAGCACATGGATCTGGGCCTCGCTGAGCTTGCCCTCTTGCGCGGGCATCTGGTTCATCTTGCCGTTGTTGATCATGGCAACGATCGCGTTCTCGCCGTATCCGTGCAGCCAGATGTCATCGGTCAGGTTGGGGGCCCCCAGGGCCGGATTGCCCTTGCCGTCCATGCCGTGGCAGGCAGCGCAGGCACCGAACTTGGCCTTGCCCAATGAAGCGCGCAGCGAATCGTTGGGGCTGCCCGAGAGGCTCAGCACATAGTGGGCCACGTTCTTCACATCGTCCGGCGTTCCCACGGCGGCGGCCATGGGCGGCATGTTGCCGATACGGCCTTTGGCGATCGTCTCCTTGATCTGCTCCGGCGCACCGCCGTACAACCAGTCGGCGTCGCTCAGGTTGGGGAAACCCTTGCTGCCGCGAGCGTCAGAGCCGTGGCACTGCGCGCAGTTGTTCATGAAGACGCGCTCGCCGATGGCGATGGCTTGTGGATCGCGTGCCATGTCCGGCACGTTCATGGCGGCGAAGCGGGCATACAGCGGTGCCACTTCCTTCTCGCCCTTGGCCATCTCGGCCTGGTACTGGCCGTGCTGGCTCCAGCCCAGCTTGCCCGGGCTGCTGCCCAGACCCGGGTACATGAAGAGATAGACCAGGCTGAAGACCACGGTAATGACGAAGAGCCATACCCACCAGCGCGGCAGGGGGTTGTTCATCTCGCGCAGGTCGCCGTCCCAGACGTGACCGGTGGTGTTGTCGTTGGCGGTCATGGCCTTGGCCTTGCCGCTGACCCAGAGCAGCACCAGACAGGCGACGATGCCGGCAATGGTGATCGCCGTGACGAAAACCGACCAGAAGTTACTTGTGAAATCGCTCATGATTCTTCCTTAGACGGCGCGTTAATCCTGCTCGAAAGGCAGCTTGGCGGCCTGCTCGAAATCGGCCGCATTGCGACCGGACCAAGCCCACAGCACGATGCCGATGAAGCAGACCAGGGCAGCGACGGTGACGGCGGAACGCAGGGTGTTGACGTCCATGATGTGTTGCTCCTGTGCTTACTTGAGGGCCGTGCCCAGAACCTGCAGGTAGGCGATCAAGGCTTCCATTTCAGACTTGCCCTTGACCTCCTCACCCGCCTTGGCGATCTGCTCGTCGGTGTAGGGCACGCCCACCACGCGCAGCGCCTTCATGTGGTTGGGCAACGCCGCAGCGTCCACCGTGTCCTTGAGCAGCCAGGGATAGGCCGGCATATTGGACTCAGGCACCAGATCACGGGGATTCTCCAGGTGCAGACGATGCCACTCGTCACTGTATTTTCCGCCCACGCGGGCCAGGTCCGGCCCGGTGCGTTTGCTGCCCCACTGGAAGGGGTGGTCGTAGACCGACTCGCCGGCCACGGAGTAGTGGCCATAACGCAGCGTCTCTGCACGGAAGGGACGGATCATCTGCGAGTGGCAGTTGTAGCAGCCTTCGCGGATATAGACGTCTCGCCCGGCCAGCTGCAGCGCGGTGTAGGGCTGGACGCCCTTGAGCGGCTCGGTGGTGGACTTCTGGAAGAACAGCGGCAAGATCTCGACCAGGCCGCCGACCAGCAGCACCAGCAGGATGAGAACGATCATCAGGAAGTTGTTAGTCTCGATCTTCTCGTGCGAAAGACCGCTGGGAGTGTTGTTGTTTGCCATGGTGTTTTCCTTCTCAGGCGTGGGCGGCAGCTGCGGGGATGGCAACCTCGGACGCGCGACCGGCGGTCGCGGTCTTGATCACGTTCCACAGCATGACCAGCATGCCCGTCAGGTAAAGCACGCCACCCAGCAGGCGCAGCACGTAGAACGGATAGGTCGCCTTGACCGACTCGACGAAGGTGTAGGTCAGGGTGCCGTCGGTGTTGATGGCGCGCCACATCAGGCCCTGCATCACACCGGCGATCCACATGGCGGCGATATAGATCACGATGCCGATGGTGGCGGTCCAGAAGTGCACCTCCACGGCCTTCATGCTGTACATCTGCTTCTGGCCGAAGAGACGCGGAATCAGGTAGTACATGGAACCCATGGTGACCAGGCCGACCCAGCCCAGGGCGCCCGAGTGCACGTGGCCCACGGTCCAGTCGGTGTAGTGACTCAGGGCATTGACGGTCTTGATCGACATCATCGGGCCCTCGAAGGTGCTCATGCCATAGAAGGACAGGGACACGATCAGGAAGCGCAGGATGGGGTCGTCACGCAGCTTGTGCCAGGCACCGCTGAGCGTCATGATGCCGTTGATCATGCCGCCCCAGCTCGGCGCCAGCAGGATGAGCGAGAACACCATGCCCACCGATTGCGTCCAGTCCGGCAGCGCGGTGTAGTGCAGGTGGTGCGGGCCGGCCCACATATAGGTGAAGATCAGCGCCCAGAAGTGCACGATGGAAAGGCGGTAACTGTAGACCGGTCGCTCGGCCTGCTTGGGAATGAAGTAGTACATCATCCCCAGGAAACCGGCCGTGAGGAAGAAGCCCACGGCGTTGTGGCCGTACCACCACTGCACCATGGCGTCCTGCACCCCGGCATAGGCCGAGTAGGACTTCATGAAACCGGCGGGGATGGCCGCGCTGTTGACCAGGTGCAGCAGGGCCACGGCGAGGATGAAAGCGCCGAAGAACCAGTTGGCCACGTAGATATGGCGCACCTTGCGCGTACCTACGGTGCCAAAGAAGACGATGGCGAAGGCCACCCAGACCAGGGTGATCAGGATGTCGATGGGCCACTCGAGTTCGGCATATTCCTTGCCCTGGGTGTAACCCAGCGGCAGGGAGATGGCCGCCAGCAGGATGACCAGTTGCCAGCCCCAGAAGGTGAAGGCCGCCAGCTTGTCGCCGAACAGGCGCACCTGGCATGTCCGCTGTACCACGTAGTAGGCCGCTGCGAACAGGCCGCAGCCGCCAAATGCGAAGATCACCGCATTGGTATGCAGTGGCCGCAGGCGGCCATAACTGAGCCAGGGGATGCCGAAGTTGAGTTCGGGCCAGGTCAGCTGGGCGGCGATGATGACGCCGACCAGCATGCCGACCACGCCCCAGACCACGGTCATGATGGCGAACTGTCTGACAACGCTGTCGTTGTAGACGGTCGCTTGTTGGTTTGAAAATGCCATGTGCACCTCTCTTCTTGATTGACCTTACGAAGTCTGCGCTTTTAAGCTTGCGGCTGGTTTGACGAATATCAAACGCCTCAGGAATCTCTCAGGATCCTTTCCCCTTCGGCCTCGATGTCCTCGAACTGGCCACGTTCGATGGCCCACCACAGGCCGCCGAGTATGCAAAAGACCAGCACCACCGAGAGCGGGATCAGCAGGTACAGGATGTCCATCAGCTTGTTTCCTTGTGGTTGGCGTCACGGGCCAGACGCAGCGCATTGAGCACCACCAGCAGCGAACTGGCCGCCATGCCCAGGCCGGCCAGCCAGGCCGGCAGCCAGCCGGCCACCGCCAGCGGGACGCAGGCGGCGTTGTAGATCACGGCCCAGGCCAGGTTCTGGCGCACGATGCGCATGGTGCGCCGCCCGAGCACAAGCGCCGCACCCACCCGGTCCAGCCGGTCGCCCAGCACGACAAAATCTGCCTGCGCCTGGGCCAGCGGCACGGCTTGGCCGAAGGCCAGTGAGACATGGGCGCCGGCCAGCGCGGGGCCGTCGTTCAGGCCATCCCCCACCACCGCGACCCGCCGCCCCTGCCGCTGGGCAGCCTGCAGGAAGGCCAGCTTGTCCTGCGGCGTGCAGCCGCCGCGCGCCTCGCTGATACCCAGTTGGTCGGCCACACGGGCCACGGACGCGGCGGCATCGCCCGACAGGATGTGCACCTCGATGCCCTGCGCCTGCAAGGCATCTACCGTTGCGCGCGCGTCGGGCCGGATGTCCTCACCCAGTTCGAAGGTGGCCAGCCAACCCGTGGCGTCGGCCAGCATCGCATGCGGCCCGTCCGGAACCGGCACCTGCACGCCGCAGCAGGCCAGGGAACCCAGGCGCAGGGAGGCAACTGTCTGCCCATCGGGCGAGCTGGCCGTCCCGCTCAGGCCTTGTCCGGCGATCTCCCGCAGGTCTTGCGCCAGCCAGGCTCGCAGGCCTTCGCCCTGCCCCGCCTGCACCAGCGCCCGGGACACCGGATGCAGCGACTGCCCGGCCAGCGCCATCGCCATGGTCAGTGCCTGCCCGCGATCCAGGCCCGCGCGGGTCCGGACCGATTGCAGCACCATGGCATCGCGGGTCAGGGTGCCGGTTTTGTCGAACAGTACCGTATCCACCCCCGCCAGGGCCTCCAGCCCGCCGAGTCGGCGCACCAGCACGCCCTGACGCGCCAGGGAACCGGCTGCGGCCAGCATGGCCGCGGGTGTGGCGAGCGACAGCGCGCAGGGACAGGTCACGACCAGCACGGCGACGGCCACCATCAGCGCATGGCCCTGATCCTGAGGCCACCACCAGGCCGCAGCCCCCACGGCAGCGAGCAGCACGGCGATGAGAAAGGGCCGCGCCAGGCGGTCCACCAGCTGCGCCAGTTGCGGGCGGCTGGTGGCGGCCTGCTCCATCAACGCCACGATCTGGGCGAAACGCGTGTCGGCCCCGGTGCGCTCCACGCGCACCAGCACGGCGGCACTGAGGTTGTGGCTGCCGGCGATCACGGTCATGCCCACGCCGCGTGGCAGAGGACGCGATTCGCCCGTCAGCAGTGCCTCGTCCGCCAGGGTCTCACCCTCGACCACGGTGCCGTCCGCCGGGAAGGCCTCGCCCGGCAGCACGCGCAGCACGTCGCCAGGCCGCAGGCGCCGCACGGCCACCCGCTCGAACTCGCCATCCGCCCGCCGGCGCAACACGCTGTCGGGCAGCCGGTTCATGAGGGCGTCCAGGGCACCGGCCGTGCGTTCGCGCAGGCGCTGCTCCAGCCAGCGGCCGGTCAGCAGGAAGAAGACGAACATGGTCAGGGAATCGAAGTACACCTCCTTGCCGAAGGTGCCCTGCGGATCAAAGGTGCCCGCCGTGCTGACGACAAAGGTGATGCCCATGCCCAGGGCCACCGGCAGGTCCATGCTGATGCGCCGCTGCAGCACGTCCCGCAGCGCCGCGGAGAAAAAGGGACCGCAGGAAAACAGCATGACGGGCAGGGTCAACACCCACGAGGCCCAGCGCAGCAGTTGCTCCATCTCGGTGCTGAGGTCGCCCGGCTGGGCAATATACGCGGGCCACGCGTACATCATCACCTGCATCATGCACAGCCCGGCCACCAGCCAGCGCCAGAGAGCCTTGCGGGTTTCCTGACGGCGGTGTTCGCTCGCAAAGGCATCGTTGGCCGGCACAGCACGGTAGCCGGCGCGACGCACGGCCTCCATCCAGCCAGAAGGCTGCACCCGATCGGATACCCAGAGCACCCGCGCACGCCGGCTGCCGGCACTGACGCTGGCCTCGCTGACCCCGGGCACGCTGCGCAGCGCCTCCTCCACGGTCAGTGCACAGGCCGCGCAATGCATGCCCTCGATCACGAGATGGGATTCCCAGCCGCCGGGCTGCTGCGCCAGGGGACGGCTGAAGGCGGACCAGGCGTCCGGTTCATCGAGCAGGCGGTTGCCCTCAACCGGCTCAGCCGTCCTGGATCGCAGCGCAAGATCCGGCACAGGCACAGGTGGTCCCGGCACCGGCATGTGCTGCACAGACACGGCAGAACTGGCTGATTGCATGGACACCAAGCGTACCGGGCAGAACCCGCCTCCAACTTGATATGGATCAAGACCATAGCAGAACTGCGGGCGTAGTCTAGAACTGTTTCAACCACCAAGGAGAACCGTATGTACCAGCGCATCCTCGTCGCCACCGATGGCAGCACCCTGTCCAAGAAGGCCGTGAGCAGCGCCATCGCCATGGCCAAGCTCACCGGGGCCGAACTGGTCGCCCTCAAGGTGGTGCCCCGCTATCCGCAAAGCTATTTCGAGGGCGGCCTGGCCCTGCCCCTGAGCGACATCAACAAGCTCGAAAAGCAATGGGCAGCCCATGGCCAGGCCATCGTGGATGCCGTCGCCAAGTCTTCCTCCGCCAAGGGCCTCACGGTCAAGGCCGTGATCGCCAAGTCCGACCTGATCAGCGAGGCCATCATCGCCACCGCCAAGAAGCACAAATGTGACCTCATCGTCATGGCTTCGCACGGCCGCAAGGGCATCAAGCGCCTGCTGCTGGGCAGCGAAACCCAGCAGGTGCTGACGCACTCGCATGTTCCGGTGCTGGTGCTGCGCTGAGCTGCGGCGCAAACTGTTAAATTCCCGTGGAACAACTCCACGGGAATCCATGAGCACACGACACCGGCACCTTGCCCTGTGCGCCCTGCTGCCGCTGGCAGCGCTGGCCCAGCCGGTCTCCCTGAGATCGACCGACAGCAGCGAACTTGGCATCGAAATCACGGGCTCGCGCTACGAGGCTGGCAGCGGTGGCACGGCCTACAGCCACGAGGGCAACAAGGTCGGCCTCGGCGGGCGCTTCACCCAGGCATTGCCCGGGCAGTGGTTCTGGGGTGCCGATGGACGCCAGTCGCACGGCAACATCAACTACAGCAGCACCAGCCGCGGCGACAAGGGTGGCAACGCCGAAGTGCTCACCGAAGCGCGCATCACCGGTGGCAGGGATTTCCCGCTGGGCGCCCAATTGCTGGCTCCCTACTTCGGGCTGGGCTACCGCGAGCTCGTCACCGACCTGCGCGGCCTCACCAGCACCGGCGACGCGGGCTATCGGCGACGCAGCCAGTACGTCTACCTGCCGCTGGGACTGACACATCGCCTGCAGCTGCATCCCGCGGCCCGGCTATCCACCAGTCTGGAATACGACCTGCTGCTGGATGGCCGGCAGAATTTCCAGCTCTCCGACACCGACGCCACGTCCAATGACCCCGTGACGAGCCAGCGCAGCGGCCACGGCATGCGCTTGCACATCAGCTACGAGACTTATGACTGGTCCCTGGGGCTCTTCGTGCATGACTGGCACATCGGCGCCTCGGACCCCGCCCGCCAGTCCCTGGCCGGCACGCCCGCCGCCCTGGTCGAAGAGCCGGTCAACAGCACACGCGAGATCGGTGTGCAGTTCCGGCTGCGCTTCAACTGAAGAGCTGCTTGTACTGGTCCCGCAACAGGTTCTTCTGCACCTTGCCCATGGTGTTGCGCGGCAGATCGTCGACGACGTAGCAGCGCTTGGGGATCTTGAAGTTGGCCAGCTTGGACTTGAGCACGGCGACGATCTGCTCGCCATCGAGCGCGGCCCCGGGTTTGCGCACCACCACGGCCACGCCCACCTCGCCGAAATCAGGGTGGGGCACGCCCACCAGCGCGCTTTCGGCCACGCCGGACAGTTCGTTGATGTAGCCCTCTATCTCGGCCGGATAGACGTTGTAGCCGCCGCTGATGATCAGGTCCTTGCTGCGGCCGACGATGCTCACGTAACCACGTTCGTCGACCTTGCCCACGTCGCCGGTCCTGAAGTAGCCGTCGGCCGTGAACTCCTCTTTCGTCTTCTCGGGCATGCGCCAGTAGCCCTTGAACACGTTCGGGCCCTTGACCTGGATGCCGCCGATCTCCCCCACCGGCAGGGACTGGCCCGCCTCGTCGCAGACGCGCAGGCTCACACCCGGCAGGGGAAAGCCCACCGTAGCGCCGCGGCGCTCGCCCTTGGCGGGGTCATAGGGATTGGAGGTCAGCATGATGGTCTCGCTCATGCCGTAGCGCTCCAGGATGGTGTGGCCGGTGCGCTGCTGCCAGGCCTGGAAGGTCTCGATCAGCAGCGGCGCAGAACCGGCGACAAAGAGACGCATATTGCGCACCGCCTCGCGCGTGAGGCCCGGCTCGGCCAGCAGGCGCACATAGAGCGTGGGTACGCCCATGAACACCGTGGCCTCCGGCAGCTTCTCGAGCACGCGTTTCGGATCGAATCTGGCCATCCAGATCATCTTGCTCCCGTTGAGCAGCGCGCCATGCAGGGCCACGAAGAGGCCGTGCACATGGAAGATGGGCAAGGCGTGGATCAGCACATCGCCCGGCTTCCAGCCCCAGTAGTCCTTGAGCACCCGCGCATTGCTCAGCAGGTTGCCATGCGTGAGCATGGCCCCCTTGCTGCGCCCCGTGGTGCCGCTGGTGTAGAGGATGGCGGCCAGATCGTCGGCCTCGCGTTCCACCGGCGTGTGCACATCCGAACAGTGTGCGGCGCGTTGCAGCAGCGAGCCCGTACGGTCATCGTCCAGGGTGTAGACGTGCCGGGTGCCGGCCTTGAAGGCCAGCTTGCTGACCCAGCCAAAGTTCTTGCTGCTGCAGACCACCACCGCCGGTTCGGCATTGCCGATGAAGTACTCGATCTCGGCGCTCTGGTAGGCGGTGTTGAGCGGCAGGAACACATGGCCGGCGCGCAGCGTGGCCAGATAGAGCATGACGGCTTCAACCGATTTCTCCACCTGCACCGCGATGCGCGACCCTGCCGGCAAATCAAGCGAGTCGATCAGGTTGGCCAGCATGGCTGTGGCGCGCTCCAGATCGCGCCAGGAATAGTTCAAGCCGTTGTCGGTCGCTATCGCTACGGCGTCAAGGTCGGCGGGAAAGGCGGCGCGCAGCGCGGCAAACAGATTGGCATTGGGTCTGGACATGGTGCTCGCCACTGGGTTCAGGGGATCGGGATGGAAAAGTCAGCCGGCCGTTTGGCCAGAAATGCGGCGATGCCTTCACGGTGCTCGGCGTTGTCGGCGTAGGCATAGGCCCCGGCCAGCAAGCTTGCCAGGGCATCTGGCATACCCGACTGCAAAGTGCGCAGCGCCAGCTTGTTCAGCCTTGCGGCCTGGGGTGCGAGCGCGCAGATACGCCGCGTCGTGGTGGTGATTTCATCGGCCAGCTGCCGCTCGGGCAGGACGCGCTGCAGGAAACCGCGCAGCTGCATCTGCGCAGCCGGCAGAACCGCAGCTTCCAGCAGCATCTCACGGGTCGTCAAGGCCCCGGCTTCGCGCAACACCAGCGCGGCTTCACGCGGCGCCATGGGAAAACCGAGCCGGGCGATGGGCGCGCCGAAACGCGACGACTCGGCGGCAACACGGATGTCGCAACAGCAGGCAATCTCCACGCCGGCCCCCATGCAGTTGCCTTCGATCTGCGCTACCACCGGTACATCGCAGTCGAGCACGGCCTGCAGGCTGCCCCAGACATCGTTCTCGTGAAAATCGCGCAGGCCGGCCTCGCTGAAACGGAAGCTCTCGTATTCGGAAATGTCGCCACCGGCACAGAAATGTCCACCCTCCCCGCGCAGCACCACACAGCGCAGGGAAGCGTCGGCCTGCAGGCCGGCAAACACCTGGCGCAGCTCGCGCCACATCCCGCGGGACATGGCGTTGAACTTGCCTGGATGGCTGAGGGTGACAAAGGCCTGGGCGCCCTGCCGCAGCAGCTGGACATGGCCGCTCATGGTCGGCGTTGCGGCAACAAACGCATGAGGACAGGGCCCAGGCTTGCCATCAGTCGAGTTTGGCGCCCGAGAGCTTGACCACCTGGGTCCAGCGCTTGACTTCCGCACTGACGAACTGGCCAAACTGCTGCGGGCTCATCTCGCTGAACTCGGCACCCTGGTTGGCCCAGACGGCCTTGGCTTCTGGCGTAGCGCCGGCCTTGCGTATATCGGCAGCGGCGGAGGCCACCACATCGGCCGGTGTGCCCTTGGGAGCCCAGATGCCATACCAGGTCTGAACCGTGTAGTCCGGCAGGCCGAGTTCAGCTGCGCAGGGAACGTCCGGGAAAGCTGCATTGCGTTTGGCGCCCGCCACCATGAGCGCCTTGATGCGACCGCCTTTGATATGACTGGCCGAGGATCCCAGACCGTCGAACATCATGTCCACATTGCCCGCGATCAGATCCTGCAGGGCCGGGCCCGCGCCGCGGTAGGGAATGTGGGTGATGAAGGTCTTGGTCTGCTGCTTGAACAGCTCGCCGGCCAGATGATGCGAAGTCCCGCTGCCGGCCGAGCCGTAATTGAGCTTGCCCGGGTTCTTGCGCGCCATCTCGAGAAAAGACTTGAAATCGCCCTCGGTGATCTTTTTCGGGTTCACCACGAGAACCTGGGGCACGGTTGCCACCAGGACCAGGGGCACGAAATCCTTCTCGATGTCGTAGTCGAGCTTGGGGTACATCGACGGGGCGATGGTGTGGTGCACGGCCCCCATGAACAGGGTGTAGCCATCGGGCTGCGCCTTGGCAGCGATGCTCGCGCCCAGCGTGCCACCGGCCCCGCCGCGGTTGTCAATGATGAGCTGCTTGCCGGTCAGCCTGGAAAAGGAGGCCGAAAGTGGACGGGCGAACGCATCGGTCCCGCCACCCGCCGGAAACGGCACGATCATGGTGACGGGCTTGGTCGGCCAGCCCGACTGAGCCTGCCCCGCCAGCGGGCCGACTGCCAGACCGGCGGCGGCCAGACGCAGGACATCACGACGGGTGCCGTGGAACTGGAATACTTTAGTCATGCTTGTCTCCTGTTATTGGATGAATCAACGACCCTGCTCTCAGAACTGCAGGTCTTCTATGGATGGTGCCACCGCTATTCTGCCTTCAGCCAGCTGGTCCCGCTGGCGGTCCAGACGCTTGAGATCGTAGAGGTAGTTGACCATGAGGCCGTAGGACTGCTTGAGCCCCTTAGGCGAGGGATCGCCCATCCAGTTCAGCCGCTCGACGCGGGCGCCATTGCCCAGGTGAAAACGCGCCACCGGATCCGCAGGCTTGCCTTCGACCATCTCGCGCCCCAGGTAGTGGGCGGCGCAATGCAGCAGCCAGCGCCGCAGAGGCGACTTC
>JBEIPS010000178.1:0-2598 GCA_040376915.1 Hylemonella sp. | reverse complement strand
GTCGACGCCGTGATGAGGCACGCACTGGAGGGCCTGGATGACAGCGCTCACCTGCATGTGAGCCTGGACCTGGATTTCCTGGACCCATCAGTCGCGCCAGGAACGGGCCTGCCGGTGCCCGACGGCGCCAGCCTGGACGAGGCCCTGGCCTGCCTGAAATGGATACGCGACAGCGGCCGGCTGGGCTCGATGGACGTGATGGAACTCGACCCGAGCCTGGATCCGTCGGGACTCACCGCGCGGCGCGTGGTGGACCTGCTCGCCGCCCTGCTGGGCCGGCCCGGCTCAGGCGATCTCGGCCGGGCGTGAAGGGGTGAGCCAGCCTTCCAGCTCATCCGCCGCCAGCGGCTCGCTGTAGTAGTTGCCCTGGGCCTGCTCGCAGCGCCAGCTGCGCAGCAGCTCGGCCTGCTGCTCATGTTCCACGCCCTCGGCCACGACCGTCTTGCCCAGGGCGTGCGCCAGGGCAATGATGGAGTGCACGATGCTGCCGGCGCCGTCGCTGCGGCCCAGGTCACGGGTGAAGGAGCGGTCTATCTTCAGGATGTCGATGGGCAAGCGCTGCAGATGGCTCAAGGAGGAATACCCGGCGCCGAAGTCGTCCAGCGCGATGACCACACCGGTCCGTTTGATCTGGCTCAGCTGCTCACCCACCTCCTCGATGTTGTTGAGCAAGGTGCCTTCGGTGACCTCGAGTTCGAGCGCCGCCGGCGTGACCTGACCAGCCTCCAGCGCCTGCCGCAGCTGCTGGCCCAGGCGCCCGGACGTGAGCTGGCGGCCCGAGACATTGACGGAAACGGCGATACGGTAACCCGCCCCCTGCCAGCGCCCCAGCTGCTCGCAGGCCTGGCGCAGGACCCAGCCACCGATCTCGTCGATCAGGCCGACCTCCTCGGCCAGCGGGATGAATTTCTCGGGACTGACTTCCCCCAGCTCCGGATGCTGCCAGCGCAGCAGGGCCTCGACGCCCGTGAGCTTGCCGTCGACCAGGCGGATCCGCGGCTGGTAGCGCAAGGAGAACTGGCCACGCGGGATGGCCAGTCGCAACTCCCGCTCCAGCACGGACTGCTCCTGCTGGGCCCGGTTCATGCCTTCCTCGAAGAAGATGATGCGCCCACGCCCCGTGGCCTTGGCCCGGTACATGGCCATGTCGGCCTTCTTGAGCAACTCGGGCGCAATGCTGCCGTCGTTCGGAAAGATCGCCACCCCGATGCTGGCGCCCACATAGCTGGTGCCGCCATCGATCAGGAAGGGTTCGGCCATCAGCCCCAGCATTTCCCCGGCCAGGCGCGCGGCCTGCTGCGCGTTGCCCAGGCCGGGCAGCAGCACGACAAATTCGTCGCCGCCCATGCGGGCCACGGTATCGCCCTCGCGCGTGGAGGAGATCAGGCGCTCGGCCACCTGGCACAGCAGGCGGTCCCCGACGTCATGCCCCAGGCTGTCGTTGACCTTCTTGAAACGGTCCAGGTCGAGGAACAGCACCGCCAGCTGCTTGCCGCTGCGACGCGTATGGGCCATCTCCTGGTTCAGGCGCTCGACCAGCAGCTGCCGATTGGGCAGGCCGGTCAGTCCGTCATGGTAGGCGCGGAACTTGAGCTGCTCGTCGCGGGCGTGCGCGGCCAACGCCACACCGATGCGGTTGACCAGGTCACGCGCCTGCTGCACCAGCTCGTTGCTGAAATCGCGCGACTCCATAAGGCCGATGGCCAGCAGACCGCTGACCTGTTCGCGCCAGAAGATGGGCAGCACCAGGATGCGCCGTGCACCGGCCTGGGCCACCATGGACAGGAAATCGGGCAGGTCACCGCCGCCGACATCGAACCACAAGCCGTCGTAATCGCGCGCCAGCTGCTCCAGCAGCCAGGGCTCCAGCTTGCTGGGCACCTTGGAGGTCATGTCACTCTCGCCGGCGTAGAGGTGCACGATGCCGAAGTCCGCCGCCTTCTGGTCGAACACCACCATGCTGGTCACGGCATTCGGCCAGAGCTCATGCAGGCGCTCCTGCACCCGGGTGATGACACGCTCCATGTCGGCGCGAGAGAGGATTTCCTGGTCGATCTCCCCCAGAGCGCGCAGCGTGCCCATCTGCCGCCCCAGGCGTGCCGCCATGCGGTTGAGCGCCTGGGCCAGCTGGCCGAACTCGTCGTCGCGGCTCACAGCGACCGGCTGGTTGAATTCCTCCCGTGCGATGCGCCGCGTGCCCTCGATCAGGCGCTCCAGGGGCACCAGCGTGCGCCGCAGCTGCACTCCGCTGAGCAGGGCCACCAGCAGCAGGGTCAGCACCACGATGCCCAGGAAGACGTAAGCCAGGCGGTTCAGACTGGCATCGCTCGCGCCGTGAGGGCGCAGCGTGACGACAATCCAGTCGTCCTCGGCAAGACGCGCGCGCAGAAAGAGGCTGCGGCGGTTGTACTGCCATTCGCCGCTGTCGCTGACCGGCGCCGGGGCCGCTCCCCGCGCTGCGGCCTCGACGGCCAGCGCCGCGAGTTTCGGGTCCGAGCAATACAGGACCTGGCCCCTGGCATCGAGCACGCAAGCCTGGGTCCCGAAGGCCAGGTCTTCCGGACCGCCCCACACATGCCCGGGGACCAGCGCGGCCCG
>JBEIPS010000148.1:0-3780 GCA_040376915.1 Hylemonella sp. | reverse complement strand
CATGGAAACAGTCCTGAGCCCCTGGGTGGCCCAGCTCAAGTCCAAGGCCCAGCTGCCCCTGCTCGTGCAATGGGGCGAGAACCCGGCGCCCGGCTCGGGCCTGCGCCTGGGGGACTTCAACCAGCCCAAGGTGGTGATGCGCGTGCGCAAGGCCAGCGCCGTGCCCCTGCTGCTGTCCCCATCGCTGGACAGTCTGGGCGAGGCCTATGTCGAAGGCCTGATCGATGTGGACGGCAGCGTGGACGACATCCTGGAGATCGCGCACCGCCTGGCCGAGGCCGGCAGCCGGACCGAGAGCCGCTTCACGCGCATTGCGCGCCACTTCCAGCACACCCAG
The DNA here is from genome assembly GCA_040376915.1 of Hylemonella sp. Lineage (GTDB taxonomy): Bacteria > Pseudomonadota > Gammaproteobacteria > Burkholderiales > Burkholderiaceae_C > Hylemonella. Next base: position 3,443 of record JBEIPS010000148.1, on the reverse strand, counting down.
AAGAGCGACAGCGCGGCCGTCCAGTACCACTACGACGTCTCCAATGCCTTCTACCAGGCCTGGCTGGATCCGCACATGGTCTATTCCTGCGCCTATTTCGAGGACGGCGACGAGACCCTCGAAGAAGCGCAGATCAAGAAGATCGACCACATCCTGACCAAGGTGCAGCTGCAGCCCAACCAGCGCCTGCTGGACATCGGTTGCGGCTGGGGCGCGCTGGTCATGCGCGCTGCCAGCAAGTTCGGGGCGCGCTGCACCGGCATCACGCTCTCGCAGCGCCAGTTCGAGCTGGCGACGGAGCGGGTGCGTGCGGCCGGCCTGCAGGACCGGGTGGAGATCCGCCTGCAGGACTACCGCGACGTGCAGGGCCAGTTCGACCGCATCACCAGCGTGGGCATGTTCGAGCACGTGGGCATCAGGCATCTGGAAGCTTACTTCGCCTGCATCAACGGCCTGCTGGCCGACGATGGCTGGGTGCTCAACCACGGCATCACCTCCACCGACGCCAACGACGGGGAAACCGCCTACGGGGGTGGCCGTTTCATCGACCGTTATGTGTTCCCGCAGGGCGAGCTGCCGCACATCGCGACCGTGCTCCGGACCCTGCAGGCCGGCGGCCTGGAGGCGCTGGACGTGGAGAGCCTGCGCCGCCACTACGCGCGCACCACGGGGCTGTGGAGCCAGGCCTTCGAGGCGGCCGGCGACAGGCTGCGCGAGATGGTGGGCGAGCGGCGCTGGCGCATCTGGCGGGTCTATCTGGCCGGCTGCCAGTGGGCTTTCGAGCACGACGAAATCTCGCTCTACCAGGTGTTGTGCGCCAAGGCCGGTCGCCGGGCCCACGGTCTGCCCTGGTCGCGCCGCTGGATGTACGCGCGCTGAAGGCCGTGGTGCCGGTGGGACGGCCCTGCAGGCCAGAGGCTCTAAGATAGATGGATGGCCACACCTGCCACCCCCTCCCCCTACTGGGCCGACCTGTCCACGCGCGACTTCGGGCAGCTCGACACGGGCCGCGCCATTGCCGTGCTGCCTGTGGCAGCCATCGAACAGCATGGCCCGCACCTGCCGCTGAGCGTGGACACGGACCTGGCCAATGGCGTGGTGGCTGCCACCTTGCCGCATCTGCCGGCCGACCTGCCCGTGCTTTTCCTGCCGACCCAGGCCGTGGGCCTGAGCCCCGAGCACCAGGCCTACCCCGGCACGCTCACGCTGTCTGCGCACACCGTCATCAGCCTGTGGACCGAGATTGGCGAGTCGGTGGCGCGGGCGGGTGTCAAGAAGCTGGTGCTGCTGAATTCCCACGGTGGCCAGGTCGGGGTGATGGACATCGTGGCGCGTGACCTGCGCGCACGGCTGGGCATGCTGGTCTACAGCGTGAACTGGTTCAACCTGCCGCTGGGCGCCGAGGTCGAGGGCCAGTTCAGCGCCGAGGAACACCGCTACGGCATCCATGCCGGGCAGATCGAGACCGCCATGATGCTGGCGCTCAAGCCCGAGCGCGTGGCCATGGCGCAGGCGCAGAACTTTGCTTCCGCCTCGCAGCAGCGCGCACAGCAGTTTCCCATCCTGGGCAATGGCAAGAGCGCCAAGCTGGGCTGGCAGATGCAGGACTACAACCCGGCCGGTGCCGTGGGCAACGCGGCCGCGGCCACGGCCGAGCAGGGCCGTGCTGTGCTGGACGCCGCCGGCCGCGCGCTGGCGGCCCTGCTGGCCGAGATCGACCGCCTGCCACCCGATACGCTGGCCTAGCGCATGAACGACCTGGCCAGCCCTGTCACCGAGGAGTTCTTGGCCGAACAGCGACGCATGGTGTCGCTGCACAGCTACGCCGTGCTGGACACGCCGCCCGAGCTGGACTTTGACGAGCTCACGCGCCTGGCTTCGGAATGGCTGGGCATGCCGATCGCGCTGGTCAGCCTGGTCGACGAAGAGCGACAGTGGTTCAAGTCGCGCGTGGGCCTTGACCCGAGCCAGACGCCGCGCAGCATGTCGTTCTGCAGCGTGGCCATCCAGCAGCCGCACGAGGTCATGGTCGTGCCCGATGCCAGCACTGACCCGCGTTTTCGCGACAACCCGCTGGTCACGGGCGATCCGCATATCCGCTTCTATGCGGGGGCTCCCCTGCTCATGCCCGATGGCCAGGCCCTGGGCACGCTGTGCGTGATCGACCGGGAACCGCACGCGTTCAGCCCGAAGCAAGGCCAGGTGCTGGCCCTGCTGGCGCGGCAGGTGGTGGCGCAGCTGGAGCTGCGCAAGAAGCAGTCCCAGTTGCAGCTGGCGGTGGACCGCTACCAGAGGCTGTTCGACTACACGCTGGACGGCGTGCTGCAGACCCGGCCTGGCGGCGAAGTCCTGGCGGCCAACGCCGCGGCCTGCACGATGCTGGGCATGAGCGAGGACGAGATATGCCAGCGCGGGCGCACCGGGGTGCTTGATCTGGACGATCCACGCCTGCAGGCCCTGCTGGACGTGCGCCAGCGTGAGGGGCAGGCCCGCGGCGAGCTGCGCATGCGGCGCGGCGACGGCACGCTGTTCGAGGTGGAGATCACCTCCGCGCTGTACCGCGATCACGATGGACAGTGGCTCAGCAGCATCGTGTTCCGCGACATCACCGAGCGTTTGCGCTGGCAGCAGGAGTTGCAGACCCAGGTGGCGCTGCTCAACAACCTGGCCCGGAACGTGCCCGGCTCGCTCTATCAGTTCCATCTGGATGCCGGCGGCCATCTGAGCTTTCCCTTTGCCAGCGAGGGCATACGCGCGATCTACGAGGTCACGCCAGAGTCCGTGCGCGAGGACGCCACCCCGGCCTTGGAGCGCATCCATCCCGATGACCTGCAGCCGGTGCTCGACTCGGTCAAGGTCTCGGCCGAGACCCTGCAGCCCTGGCGCATCGAGTACCGGGTGATCCTGCCTGAGCAGGGCCTGCGCTGGCGTCTGTGCAATGCCCAGCCCGAGCGCCTGGCCGACGGCGGCACGCTCTGGCACGGCTTCAACACCGACATCACCGAGCGCAAGGAGGCCGAGGCGCACACCTTCCAGCTGGCCTATTTCGACGCGCTGACCGGCCTGCCCAACCGCAGCCTGCTGCGCGACCGCGTCGAGCAGGCCCTGGCCCTGGCGCGGCGCAACCGCCAGTACGGGGCCGTGATGTTCGTCGACCTCGACAACTTCAAGCAGATCAACGACGCACGCGGCCATTCGGTGGGCGACCACCTGCTGACCGAAGTGGCCCAACGCCTGCAAGCCATGTTGCGTGCCGAGGACACGGTGGCGCGCATCGGGGGCGACGAGTTCGTGCTGCTGATCAACGAGCTGGGGCAGGACGTCGATGCCAGCGCGCGTGCCGCCATGGCCGTGGCTGAAAAAGTGCGCGCCACGCTGGACCGGCCGCACCTGATCGACAACTTCAGCTACACCAGCACCGGCAGCATCGGCATCAGCCTCTT
>JBEIPS010000110.1:0-6419 GCA_040376915.1 Hylemonella sp. | reverse complement strand
TGCCCGACAACCACCCGTCCAAGAAGGCCGCGGTGGATTTCGTCACCAACTACGAAAAGGCCTACGGCGCGGGCAGCCGCAACCAGTTTGCCGCCCACTCCTACGACGCGGCCATCGTGCTGCAGAAGGTCCTGCCGATGGCGCTGAAGAAGGCCAAGCCGGGTACGCCCGAGTTCCGCGCGGCGCTGCGTGACGCCATGGAAACCATGGGCCGCACCGTGTTCTCGCACGGCGTGATGAACTGGAGCGCCACGGACCACTGGGGCTACACCAACGAGACGGCCGTGCTGCTGCAGGTCAAGGACGGCAAGTTCGTCGTCGTTCAATAAGCATGGCCTCGTTCCCGTCACGCCCCCGGGCGTGACGGCCCCGGTGCAGGCGCTGCGCCTGCACCGGCCCTCTTTCCATCCTCCCCACTGTCCGGACCCCCCATGGATTCGACTATCGCGAGCATCCTTCTGCTCGATGGCGTGACCAACGGCGCCATCTATGCGCTGCTGGGCATCGCCACCGTGCTCGTGTTCGCCGTCACACGCGTCATCTTCATTCCGCAAGGCGAGTTCGTCGCCTACGGCGCCCTCACCCTGGCCATCCTGCAGACCGGGCAGGTGCCCGGCACGGTCTGGCTGCTTCTGTTGCTGGCCGGTGTCGCCGCGCTCATGGAGTTCCATGCCCGCTGGTTGCACCACCGCGCCCTGGGCGCTGCGGCCCTTGCCGCGCTCAAGACCCTGATCGCGCCCGTGCTCGTTGCGCTCGTCACCATCTGGGCCGCGCCCCAGCAGTTCCACCTGCTGGTGCAGGCGCTGCTGTCGGTGGCCGTCGTCACGGCCTTCGGTCCCCTGGTCTACCGCGTGGCCTACCAGTCGCTGGAATCGGCCACGCCGCTGGTGCTGCTGATCGTCTCGGTGGGTGTGCACTTCGCCCTGACCGGCCTGGGCCTGCTGTTCTTCGGCGCCGAGGGTTTCCGCAACCCCGCCTTCTGGGACCTGCGCCTGAACCTGGGCCCCGTCATGCTGTCGGGCCAGACCATCATCATCGGCGGGGCCTCGCTGGCGCTGATCGTCTTGCTGTGGCTGTTCTTCGAGCGCTCGCTGTTCGGCAAGGCGCTGCGCGCCACGGCCGTCAACCGCCTGGGCGCACGCCTCATGGGCATCTCCAGCCATGCGGCCGGCCAGCTGAGCTTCACCATGGCCGCGCTGATCGGCGCGCTCTCGGGTCTGCTGATCGGCCCCACCACCACCATCTTCTACGACTCGGGTTTCATCATCGGCCTCAAGGGTTTCGTGGCCGCCGTCGTGGCCGGCCTGTCGAGCTACCCGGGCGCGCTGATCGGCGCCATGTTCGTGGGCGTCATCGAATCCTTCGGTTCCTTCTGGGCCAGCGCCTTCAAGGAAGTCATCGTGTTCACCGTCATCCTGCCCGTCCTGCTGGTGCGCTCGCTCACCAGCGGCCATTCGGACGAGGACCATTGATATGAAGTCGCCTCGTACCCTGGGCCTGCTGGCCTTTGCCGTCGCCATCCCCCTGCTGACCGTGCTGCCGCTGCCGGACTTCTGGTTCACCCAGCTCAACACCATCGGCCTCTACAGCCTGACCTGCCTGGGCCTGGTGCTGCTCACCGGCGTGGGCGGCCTGACCTCCTTCGGCCAGGCGGCCTTTGTCGGCATCGGTGCCTACACCACCGCCGTGCTGACGGTGCAGCTGGGTGTCTCGCCCTGGCTGACCCTGCCCATCGGCCTGGCGCTGACCTCAGCCTGCGCGCTGCTGCTGGCCCTGATCACGCTGCGCATGTCGGGCCACTACCTGCCCCTGGCCACCATCGCCTGGGGTCTGTCGCTCTACTACCTGATGGGCAACCTCGAGGCGCTGGGCAAATACGACGGCATCACCGGGATCAAGACCCTGGCCCTGGGCAGTATCGACTTCGGCGAGGGCCGCGGTTTCTTCGTGCTGGTCTGGGCCATCCTGCTGCTGGCGGCCGTGGCCGTGCTCAACCTGCTGGACTCGCGCGCCGGACGTGCCATCCGGGCCCTGAAGAACGGCTCGCAGATGGCCGAGGCCATGGGCGTCAACACCTTCCGCTACAAGGTCACCATCTTCGTGCTCGCGGCCTTGCTGGCCGCGGTCTCGGGCTGGCTGTTCGCGCACTTCCAGCGCTCGGTCAGCCCGACGGCCTTCGGCCTGAAGATGGGCATCGAGTACCTGTTCATGGCCGTGGTCGGCGGTGTCGGCCACGTCTGGGGTGCGCTGGTGGGCGCCGGTCTGATCAAGGTGCTGGACGACCAGTTGCAGGTCCTGCTGCCGCGCCTGATCGGCACCAGCGGCAGCTACGAGATCATCGTCTTCGGCATCGCCCTGGTGCTGGTACTGAAGTACCTGCCCGACGGCCTGTGGTCCATGGTGGAGAAGAAGCTGCCGCGCCGCCAGCGCAGGAACGACTGGGGCGACGCTGCACCCCTGCCCGAGCGCAGCAAACCCGCCGCCGGCGAACTGCTGCTGGACGTGCAGGCCATCCGCAAGGAGTTCGGCGGCCTGGTGGCCGTCAACGACATCAGCTTCCAGATCCGCGCCGGCCAGATCGTCGGCCTGATCGGCCCCAACGGTGCCGGCAAGTCCACCACCTTCAACCTGATCACCGGCGTGCTGGGCATGACCCGCGGCCACGTGGTGTTTGCGGATGCAAAACTCGACGGCCTGCCCTCGCGCGAGATTGCCCGCCGCGGGATGGGCCGCACCTTCCAGCACGTGAAGATGATCCCCGACATGACGGTGCTGGAGAACGTGGCGCTGGGCGCCCACCTGCGCGGGCGACGCGGCGTGCTCAGCGCCATGACCCGGCTGAACCGCGACGAGGAGCGCCAGCTCTACCGCGAAGCGCAACGCCAACTCGAGCGCATCGGCATGGGCGGCTATCTGCACGAACAGGCCGGCAACCTGGCCATGGGCCTGCAGCGCCTGATGGAGATTGCCCGCGCCCTGTGCAGCGACCCGACCCTGCTGCTGCTGGACGAACCGGCCGCCGGCCTGCGCCACAAGGAGAAGCAGGACCTCATCGCCGTGCTGCGCCAGCTGCAGGCTGAGGGCATGAGCATCCTGCTGGTGGAACACGACATGGACCTGGTGATGGAGGTCTGCGACCACCTGGTCGTGATGGAGTTCGGCACCCTGCTGACCCAGGGCCCGCCGGCGCAGATCCAGCAGGACCCCAAGGTGCGTGCCGCCTACCTGGGCACGGAGCACTGAGCATGAACGAAATGACAACTCCCCTGCTGCGGGTCGAGAACCTGCACTCCGGCTACGGCCGCGCCGAGGTGCTGCACGGCCTGAGCCTGCAGGCCGACAAGGGCAGCGTGATTACCGTGATCGGCCCCAACGGCGCCGGCAAGTCCACCCTGCTCAACACCCTCATGGGCATCCTGCCCGGCCAGGGCACCATCACTTTCGACGGCCAGGACATCGGCCGCCTGACGCTCGAAGAGCGCGTGATGTGCGGCATCTCGCTGGTGCCGGAGAAACGCGAACTGTTCTCCAGCATGCCGGTCGAGGACAACCTGGTCCTGGGCGGCTACCGCCAGAAGCGCCTGGGCAATGCCCGCTGGCGCGACAAGCTTGACGAGGTCTACACCCTGTTCCCGCGCCTCAAGGATCGCCGCGGCCAGCTGGCCGGCACCCTTTCCGGCGGCGAGCGGCAGATGCTGGCCGTGGGCCGCTCGCTGATGGCAGGCCCCAAGCTGCTGATGCTCGACGAACCCAGCCTGGGCCTGGCGCCGCTGATCGTGCGCGAGATCTTCACCATCATCGAACAGCTGCGCCAGACCGGCGTGACCATCGTGCTGGTCGAGCAGAACGCGCGCGCCGCGCTGGCCGTGGCCGACCACGCCTATGTTCTGGAAATGGGTGAACTGGCGCTGCAGGGCCCCGCCGCCCAGCTGGCCCAGGACCCGCGCGTGATCGATACCTACCTCGGCGCCGCCAAGGACAAGGCCTGAGACCGGAAAAAACTTCGACCCTCCACAACACTTTTCGCAGGAGACACCATGAAAAGCATGCACCGGGCATATCTCATTGCACTTACCGCGGCATGGCTGTCGGCCTGCAACACGGCACCGGAGGCACCAGGCTCGCGTACGGCCGTGCTGCCAGCGGCCAGTGGCGCCTCACTGCAAGACTGCGCTGCACTCAAGGACCGGTACAGCCATGCACAGACCAGCATCGACTCGTCTGTCCCCGTGGCGGCCGGGACCCTGAGCCAGGGCGGCAAGCCGGGGCCGGCTCACTGCCTGGTCAAGGGCAGCATGTACAAACGCAAGGGCAGTGACGGGCGCGACTACGCGATCGGTTTCGAGATGCGCCTGCCCCAGGCCTGGAACGGCCGCTTCTATTACCAGGGCAACGGTGGACTGGACGGCAATGTGCAGCCCGCGCTCGGTGCGCTGGGCGGTGGGCCGCTGACCGGCGCGCTCGCCCAGGGGTTTGCCGTCATCAGCTCCGACGCCGGCCACACCGGCGCGCAGACGCCCTACTTCGGGCTCGAGCCCCAGGCCCGTCTGGACTATGGCTACCAGGCCGTGGCCAAGCTCACCCCCATGGCCAAGGCGCTGATCCGCACAGCCTATGGCAAGGGACCGGACCGCTCCTACATCGGCGGCTGCTCCAACGGCGGACGCCACGCCATGGTCGCCGCTGCGCGCCTGGGCGAGCAGTACGACGGTTACCTGATCGGCGCCCCTGGCTACCGCCTGCCGCGGGCCGCCCTGGCCCAGATCTGGGGCGCGCAGCAGTTCAGCGCCCTGGCCACGCCGGGCGCCACCGCACCCCACCCCCTGGCGCCGCAGGGTCGCATCCCGGACCTGAGCAGCGCCTTCACGCCGCAGGAGCACCAGACCGTGGCCCAGGCCATCCTGGCCCGATGCGATGCCCTGGATGGCGCGCGCGACGGCCTGGTCCAGGACGTGCAGGCCTGCCAGGCACGCTTCAATCTGCAGACCGATGTCGCCAGTTGCAGCGGCGAACGCAGTGGCCAGTGCCTGAGCACCGCGCAGAAGCAGGTGCTGGGCACGCTTTTCAGCGGCGCACGCAGCAGCAGCGGCCAGCCGCTGTACGCGCCCTTCCCCTATGACCCCGGCCTCGTCGGTGCCAACTGGGGCACCTGGAAGTTCGTGAACTCGCTGGCGCTGGACCCGCTCGCTGTGGGCACCGTGTTCAGCGTGCCGCCGGGCCGGGTCGATCCGCTCAAGGAAGACCTGGGCGCGCGCCTGGCGCTGTTCAACACCACCGACGCCACCTACAAGGAGTCGGGCCTGTCGCTCATGACACCCCCGGGCCATGAACAGCCGGGCAACCTGGCCCCGCTGCGCGCGCGTGGCGCCAAGATGCTGCTCTACCACGGCGTGAGCGACGCCGTGTTCTCGGCCGAAGACACTCGCCTGTGGATCGAAGCCCTGGGCAAGGCCCTGGGCGGCCCGACCAACGACTTCGCCCGCTACTTCCCCGTGCCCGGCATGAACCACTGCAGCGGCGGCCCGGCCACCGACCAGTTCGATCTGCTGGGTCCGCTGGTGCAATGGGTGGAACAGGGTGTGGCACCCCAGGGCGTACCGGCCACGGTGCGCGGCGCGGGCAACGCCGGTGGCGTGAACACCGAACTGCCGCAGGACTGGGCCGCCACCCGCAGCCGCCCCCTGTGCGCGTACCCGGCCGTGGCCCGCTACAAGGGACAGGGCTCGCTGGAAGAAGCCGGCAGCTTCATCTGCCAATAGGCCTGGCCCATGGACTACCGCCCACCCCTTGACGACATCCGGCAGATGCTGATGGGCGTGCTGGACGCGCCCGCCCAGCTGCAGGCACTGCCCGCCTTTGCCGAGGTGGACGCGACCCTCATGCAGCAGGTGCTGGAGGAGGCCGGCAAGTTCGTGGCCAGCGAGATCGCGCCGCTGCAGCGCGTGGGGGATGAGGTCGGCGCGCGCTTCAACGGCGGGCAGGTCACCATGCCCCCGGGTTTTCGTGACGCCTACCAGGCCTTCTGGCAGGCGGGCTGGCCCGCACTCGCTTGCGCGCCAGAGGACGGCGGCCAGGGCCTGCCAGCCGTGCTGGAGGCCGTGCTCTACGAGATGCTGAGCGCTGCCAATCACGGCTGGACCATGGCGCCCGGCCTGCTGCACGGCGCCTATGAATGCCTCAAGCACCACGGCAGCGCGGCGCTGAAGGCGCGCTACCTGGAAAAGATCGCCACCGGCGAATGGCTGGCCACCATGTGCCTGACCGAGCCCCAGGCCGGCAGCGACCTGGGCCTGGTGCGCACCAAAGCCATGCCGCAGGCGGACGGCAGCTACCTCGTGTCCGGCGGAAAGATCTTCATTTCCGGTGGCGAGCACAACCTCAGCGACAACATCGTGCACTTCGTGCTGGCCCGACTGCCC
>JBEIPS010000210.1:0-1655 GCA_040376915.1 Hylemonella sp. | reverse complement strand
GGAACAACCCACGCCCCGCGTGGCCCTGGGTCTGGCCCTGCGCGGCGTGGCCAGTTCGGCGCTGGACGTCAGCGACGGCCTGCTCGGTGACCTGGGCCATATCCTGCGCGCCTCGGCTTGCGGCGCCCGCATCGACACCTCGCTCGCTGCCCCCCTGTTGGCGGCGCCAGACGTGGGGCTGACCATGGAAGAGCGCCTGGCCCTGGTGCTGGCCGGCGGTGATGATTACGAACTGCTGTTCACGGCCCCGGCTGCACAGCATGAAGCCGTGCTGGCGGCCGCGCGGCTGGCGGCCACCCCGGTCACGCGCATCGGGCACATCGAGGCCGAACCCGGCCTGCGCCTGGTCGACGCGCAGGGCCGGCCCGTGTCCGGCTCAGGCCCCTACGCCTCCTTCGATCACTTCGCCTAAGCGACGGCAAGCCTGCGCGCCAGTTGCCGCGCCTCTTGCGTCTGGCCGCCATAACCCCAGTCGCTCGCGGGCAGTTCGCGCACGATGACGTAGCTGGCCGGTGCCAGCAACTGCTCCCGGCCCAGGTGCCGCTGCAGCACGGCGTGGGCGGCGGCGATGAAGTCCGCCTTCTGCGCCGGCGAGTTGGTGCCGGCCGTGATGCTGATCTCCAGCCAGGCCGTGGGCCCCGGTTCGGCCTGCGCACCGATGTACCACTGCGCTGCGGCAAGGGGCTCGACCATCAGCGCGGTCACCTCCGGCCGCTTGCCCAGGCGCTCGGCCACCAGCCGGGTCAGGTCCTGCGCCAGTGCGGCCTGGACCGCGGGGGCCACCGGCGGCGACAGCTTCAGCTGCAGCGTGGGCATGCCTCAGCCCTCCAGCCTGGACGACGGGGCCTGGCGCGCACGACCATGCCGGGCCAGGCTGTGGGCCAGCCGCTGGGCACTGCGCTTGGCCGTGGCCAGGCCGGCCGACCAGACGGCGTCGGCGCCACGCCAGAAGTCATCCATTGCCTCCCGCCGCAGCACCTCGGCGCGGCGCCGGGCCTGGTCGTGCAAGGCTGCAAAATCCACGGGGATGACGTTGGAACGGGTCGGGGCTGTGCGCATGGTGGGCTCCTGGTGAGTGACGATGGTTTGCACTTTATGCATGCAAGCCCGGGTCGGAAACGGCATCGGAACCAATATGGTTTTGCGGTTTCTGCAAAACACGGGCACACTGCGGCCATGCAACTGCAGCTGGACGACGTCGCCCTCTACATCCGCATCACCGAACTGGGCACCCTCTCGGCCGCGGCCCGCGAACGCAATGTGCCGGTGAGCCAGGTCACGCGCGCCCTGGCCCGGCTGGAAGGCTGCTGCGGCGTGCGCCTGCTGCACCGCACGACCCATGGCCTGAGCCTGACCGACGAGGGCGACACCTTCCTGGCCTACGCGCGGCGCCTGCTCGACACCCGCGACGAACTCGCCAGCGAACTGCACGGCAAACTCGGCGGCCCCAGCGGCTGGGTGCGCCTGAGCGTGAGCCCCCTGGTCGCGCAGGCGGTGATCGCGCCCAGCCTCAACGGCCTGTACCAGCGCTACCCGCAGCTGCAGGTGGACATCAACGCCGACGACCGGATCGCCGACATGGCGCGTGACGGCATCGACATCGCCATCCGGACCGGCGCGATCAACAACGAAACCCTGGTGGCCCTGGAGATCGG
>JBEIPS010000169.1:0-2917 GCA_040376915.1 Hylemonella sp. | reverse complement strand
GCAGCTGCTTGAAGAGCTGGGGCGACTGCGGCAGCGCGAAGAACTGGCCATCGTGCACGCGGCTGGGCACCAGGTAATCGCGCGCACCTTCGGGCGTGCTCTTGGTGAGCATGGGCGTCTCGATGTCCACGAAGCCGTTGGCATCGAGGAACTTGCGCACCTCCATGGCCACCTTGTAACGCAGCATCAGGTTGTTCTGCATGTAGGGGCGGCGCAGGTCCAGCACGCGGTGCGTCAGGCGGGTGGTCTCGGAGAGGTTGTCCTCATCGAGCTGGAAGGGCGGCGTGACCGAGGGGTTGAGCACGTTCAGCTCATGGCACAGCACTTCGATCTTGCCGCTCTTGAGGCTGTCGTTGGTGGTGCCTTCGGGGCGCGAGCGCACCAGGCCCTTGACCTGGATGCAGAACTCGTTGCGCAGGCCTTCGGCGGCCTTGAACATCTCGGCGCGGTCCGGGTCACACACCACCTGCACATAACCCTCGCGGTCGCGCAGGTCGACAAAGATCACGCCGCCGTGGTCGCGCCGGCGGTTGACCCAGCCGCACAGGGTGACGGTTTGGCCCAGCAGGGCTTCGGTCACGAGACCGCAGTAATGGGAGCGCATGGCCATGGGGCTTACTCTTTCAGGAAATCAGGGGAGATTGGGGGTTGCGCCGCTGCCGGGCTGGGGATTCTTGGCCGCGCCGGGCACGATGACACCCATGGATATCACATAGGTCAGGGCCTCGTCCACACTCATGTCGAGCACGATGCAGTCGCTCTTTTTCAGCATCACGAAATAACCGCCCGTTGGATTGGGCGTGGTCGGGACGTAGACACTCAGGCAGTCGGCCGGCAGATGGTTGACCAGGTCGCCACCGGGCGTGCCAGTGACAAAACCGATGGTCCACATGTCCGCGCGCGGCCACTGCACCAGCACGGCCTGGCGGAAGGCATTGCCCTTCTCGGAGAACAGCGTGTCCGAGACCTGCTTGACGCCGGAATAGATGGAGCGCACCACCGGGATGCGGTGCAGCAGGGCATGCCACCAGCCGAGCAACTGGTTGCCAATGAAATTCGAAGTCAGGGCGCCGATCAGCAGCACCACGACCAGGGCAAAAATCACCCCCAGGCCGGGGATGTGCAGGCCCAACAGCAGGTCAGGCTGCCAGGATGCGGGCAGGATGCGCAGGGTCTGGTCCAGCGTGGACACCACCCATTCCAGCACCCAGACGGTGATGCCCAGCGGCGCCAGCACCAGCAGGCCCGCGAACAGCCATTTGCGGAATTTGGCCATCGCGGTCAAGCGCACCCGCAGCCCGTGCCGCAGCTGTGGCTGGCCGGCGCGGCCGCCGGGGCCTCGCTGGGGGTCGTCGGGCTTGCGCCGGCAGCCGTGGCAGCGGCAGGGGTGGCGCCGCCGCGGAAATCGGTGGCGTACCAGCCGCTGCCCTTGAGCTGGAAGCCGGCCGCCGTCACCTGCTTGCGAAACGTAGGTTGGCCGCAGGCCGGGCAGTCGCTCAGGGCCGGATCGGAGATCTTCTGCAGCACATCCTTGGCGGCACCGCAGGATTCACATTTGTAGGCGTAAATTGGCATGGCTTGAGGGAGGTGGAAAAGGTCGATCCAGATGGAAGTCCAAGGCCATCCCCGCCCGGCAGGACGGGGAGAGGCAGAAAACCCTCAATTATAGGCGGCGCCCCCGGAATCAAGCCCGGATCCCGGCCCGGCCCCTCACTCCACGCCCACGAGCTTGTGGTGCCCGGCGTGCCGGTTGACGATGGCCTGGGGGCCCAGCGAGCCCACCAGCATGCCGGTCAACGCGGCCAGCACGCCGGCCAGCTGGGCCGGGAACTCCTCGCCCGCCGGGGTGGCCAGGAAAACCCCCCAGGTCAACAGGCCCAGCACGATGGAGAAAAGCGCCCCCTGGGTTGTGGCGCGTTTCCAGTACAGGCCGAAGGTCAGGGGCACAAAGGCACCGACCAGGGTCACCTGGTAGGCGCCGGAGACCATTTCATAGATCGAGGTGCCCTGCATCTTGATCGCATAGAGCAGCACCAGGGTGCTGAAGACCAGCACGGTGATGCGCATGGTCCTGAGCTCCTGTTTGTCGCTCATATGGGGGTTGAACTGGCGCCAGATGTTCTCCACGAAGGTCACGCTGGGCGCCAGCAGGGTGGCCGAGGCGCAGGACTTGATGGCCGAGAGCAGCGCACCAAAGAAGAGCACCTGCATGATGAAAGGCATTCTCTCCATCACCAGGGTGGGCAGCACCTTCTGCGGGTCCTCCTTGATGAGGGCGTCGGCCTGCTCGGGCATGATGATCAGGGCGCTGACCACCAGGAACATGGGCACGAAGGCGAAGAGGATGTAGAGCACGCCGCCGATGATGGCGCCGCGCGAGGCCGATTTCTCGCTGTCGGCCGACATCACGCGCTGGAACACGTCCTGCTGGGGGATGGAACCCAGCATCATGGTGATGGCCGCGGCGAAGAAGAACACCACGTCCTTGAAGCTGGGCTCGGGCAGGAAGTTGAACATGTCGCGGCTAACGGCCAGGGCCACCACCTTGTCGGCCCCGCCGGCCAGGTTGCCGGCGAAGACGGCCAGGATGCTCAGGCCCGCCACCAGGATGATCATCTGGATGAAGTCGGTCAGGGCCACCGACCACATGCCGCCGAAGAGCGTGTAGGCCAGCACCGAGACCACGCCGATCACCATGCCCACGGGGATGCTGATGGCCCCGCCCGAGAGCAGGTTGAACACCAGGCCCAGGGCCGTGACCTGGGCCGAGACCCAGCCCAGGTAGCTCAGCATGATGATGAGCGAGCAGATGACCTCCACGCTGCGGCCATAACGCTCGCGAAAGAAGTCACTGATGGTCAGCAGGGTCATGCGGTAGAGCTTGGCGGCGAAGAAGATGCCCACCAGGATCAGGCAG
>JBEIPS010000105.1:0-7031 GCA_040376915.1 Hylemonella sp. | reverse complement strand
GAGCTTGCCGTGCAGATGCTGGAGGAGGCGGTGAAGAAATACGGCCTCAAGGGCGCGGCCATCGGCGGCAGCGTGGCCGGTGACGACTTCGCCAACCCGGTCTACCACCCCGTGCTGGCGAAGGCACAGGAGCTGGGCGTGATGCTCTTCATCCACCCGCAGAGCACGCCCGAACTCGCGGCGCGCCTCAAGGGCAATGGCTGGCTGTCCAATGTGATCGGCAACCCGCTGGACACCACCATCGCGCTGCAGAAGCTGATCTTCGAGGGCGTGTTCGACAAATACCCCGAGCTCAAGGTGCTGGGCGCCCACGGCGGCGGTTTCCTGGGCTCTTACGCGCCGCGCATGGACCGCAGCTGTTTTGTCTCGCCGCAGAACTGCAACCCCGACATCGTGCTCAAGAAGAAGCCCACGGAGTACATCCGCCAGATCTATTTCGACTCGCTGGTGTTCACCGGTGAGGCGCTGCGCCACCTCGCGGCCGAGGTGGGCGCGGGCCAGATCATGATCGGCACCGACCACCCCATTCCCTGGGTGGAGGACCCGGTAGGCCATGTGATGGCCACCCCCGAACTCAGCGACGATGACCGCCTTGCCATCCTGGGCGAGAACGCGATCCGCGTGCTGGGCCTCACGGTCTGAAGGTTTGCATTTCACATAAACACACAGGAGACAACATGAAACAACTTTCCACGTGCACGCGACGTTTCGCGCTCACCCTGGCCGCTGCGGCCGGCATGGTCCTGGCCGCACCGGTCCAGGCCCAGGGCGCCTACCCCAACAAGCCCATCCGGATGATCGTGCCCCTGGGGGCGGGCAGCGCGGTGGACGTGGCCGCGCGCCTGCTGGCGCAGAAGATGTCGGAGAACATGGGCCAGGCCATCGTGGTCGAGAACATCACGGGCGCGTCCGGCATCATCGGCGCCGACCGGCTGGCCAAGGCTGCGCCCGACGGCTACACCATCGGCGGCTTCAACGACAGCGTGCTGACCATGGTGCCCAACCTGAACAAGAACACGCCCTTCAACCCGGTGACCGACTTCGCCCACATTTCGCAGGTTGCGACCATCGAGTTCAGTATCGCGGTGGCGACCGACTCCAAGTACAAGACAGCCGCCGAACTGGTGGCCGCGGCCAAGGCCGCGCCGGGCCTGGTGACCTACGCCTCGGGCGGCAACGGCAGCCCGCAGCATCTGGGCGGCGCATTGTTCGCGGCGCATACGGGCGTGGATCTCAAGCACGTGCCCTACCGCGACGCCAGCCAGGCCGCGCAGGGCGTGGCCGGTAACCAGGTTGACGCCACCTTCCAGGGCATCGCCACCGTGGCGGCGCTGGCCAAGGGCGGCAAGCTGCGCCTCATCGGCGTGATGGCCGACGCCCGCAATCCCGAATACCCGCAGACGCCCACGCTCAAGGAGCAGGGCATCCAGGGTTTCGACTTCAGCACCTGGTTTGCGCTGACTTCGCCCAAGGGCACGCCCAAGGAGATCGTCGATCGCCTGCAGCGCGAAGTGGTCAAGGCCCTGGCTGATCCGACGATCAAGGAGCGTTACGCCGGTCTGGGCCTCAAGCCCAACGGCACCACGCCTGAGCAGCTGACCACGCTGGTGGGCAACCAGCTGGCGCGTTATGGCAAGGCCATCCGCGACAACAACATCAAGTCCGAGTGACCGCTCGCCCTGCGCATGGGCCGCAGCGGCTCATGCGCGGGTGTCCTTGCCGTCAGGGTTTCTACGCAAGAGCATATCCCTAGTCAGGGGAGGGGCACGACCGTCTAGGATGTCGGCTTCGTTGGGTTAGCTGATATCTAAAAAAGAATGTTGACAGTCGTTACCGAGTTCCTCTCCACCATGCAGGAGAGGTTCAATCCTTTGCGCCAGGACACTCTGCAGGCGGCCTACCAGATCGACGATATCCGGCAGGCCATGCTGGACTGCCTGGACACCATCACCCGGGAAGACTTCCCGCAGGTCGAACGTCGTATCCTGCACGCGTCCAATGTGCCCACGCTGTGGTTCCTGCGCCCGGACCTGCTGATGGCGGTGGCCGCGCATTCAGGCGAGCAGGCCGCGAACCAGGTCATCGACGAGATTTCGGACATGTTCGACGGGCTGTTGCCCCGGAGCCTGAGCACCCGGCCCAGCCGGCCGCAGCGCTGAGCCGGGTCCAGGGGTCTTGCCCCTGGGGGCAGGTTTCCGGCGTCTGTCACTCAATTTTCACGCACCCCGGGTAGATTCAAGCCCTGCATCCGGGACAGACCGGCCCCTGAGCCGGTGATTGTAAAAATAGCGTGAAACCTCATACTCCTGGCGCAGACGGCCTTTGCGGTCGTTTCCTCCTTCCACTGCTCATGGCAGCGCTGCTGGCTGCCTGTTCGCCACGCCATCTGATCGTGCAGGGCATGGCTGACGAGCTGGCCACCCAGGGTCAGGCGCAGGAAGACGACCCGCAGCTCGCGCGCGAAGCCAGCGCCTTCTATCTCAAGCTCTCCGAGTCCATCCTGCGCGAAACCCCCGGCCATGCACGGCTGGCCGAAGCCGTGGCCGGTGGTTTCACCCAGTACAGCTATGCCTTCGTGGCCTTCGAGGCCGACCGCCTGGAGTCGAGGGATGTGAAGGCCGCACAGAAACTGCGCGAACGAGCGGCCCGGCTTTACCTGCGGGCGCAACGCCACGCCCTGGCCGCCCTGGAGCGGCAAACGCCGGGTTTTGCCCAGTCACTGGCCAGTGCCGACCCCGCCCGCTGGCCCAGGCTGCGGGCCGAACAGGTGGGACTGGCCTACTGGGCGGCGGCCTCCTGGGGGGGCTACATCTCCCTGTCGAAGGATGACCCCGACGTCGTGGCCGACCTGCCCCTGGCCGTGCGCCTGGCCAGCCTGGCCTGGCAGCTCAAACCCGACCAGGGCGATGGCGCCCTCGCCAGTCTGATGGGCCGCTTCGAGGCCGCCCGGCCCGGTGGCGCTGCGCAGCAGGCCCTGATCTATTTCGACCAGGCCATTGCCTTCGGCGGCGGCAGGAATGCCGGTGCCTTCGTCGCCAAGGCCGAGGGCTGGGCCCTGCCGGTCAACAACCGCCCCGCCTTCGAGGCGTTGCTGCGCCAGGCCCTGGAGGCCAGCGAAACGCGGCGCGATCTCTCCAACAGCGTGATGCGCGAGCGCGCCCTGTGGCTGCTCGAGGCCGCGGACGACCTCTTCTGACAATGGAACCCTCCATGAACAACGGCCACTTCTTCGCGCGCAGGTTTGCGGGCATCTTCCTGCTGGGGCTGGCGTTGACCGCAGCCACAGTTGCCGGCGCGGCCGAGAAGTCCCTGCGCATCGGTACCCTGGTGCCCAAGAATTCGCTCTACCACCGCGAGCTGATGGCCGTGGGCGAGGCCTGGCGCGCCGCCCAGGGGGGCAGCGGCAAGTACCTGGTCTATCCCGACGGCAGCCAGGGCGGCGAGGCCGAAATGGCGCGACGCATGCGCATCGGCCAGTTGCAGGGAGCCCTGCTGTCGGTGGTCGGCCTGCATGAGATCGAACCGTCCATCAGCGCGCTGCAAAGCCTGCCGCTGCTCTTCAGGAGCTGGGAAGAGCTGGACTATGTGCGCGAGAAGATGCGTCCTGTGATGGAGAAGAAATTCCTCGACAAGGGTTTTGTCGTCCTGGCCTGGGGGGATGCGGGTTGGGTCCGCTTCTTCTCCAAGGAAGCTGCCTTCCGCCCCGACGATTACCGCCGCATGAAGTTCTTCGCCTGGGGCGGTGAAGCGGAGCAGCAGGCCATCATGAAGAGTCTGGGCTACACGCCGGTGCCGCTGGAGACGGCCGACATTCTGCCGGCCATGCAGACCGGCATGATCAGCGTGGTGCCTTCCACCCCTTATTTCGCTCTGGCCAGCCAGATCTACAGCAGCGCGCCGAACATGCTCGAGATCAACTGGGCGCCCATCGTCGGCGCCTTCGTGATCACCCGCAAGGCCTGGGACGACATGTCGCCTGAGACCCAGGCGGCTTTGCGCACCGCCAGTGACAAGGCCGGCGTGCAGATCCGCGCCAAGGCGCGGCAGGAGGTCGATGAAGCGGTCGACGCCATGAAAAAGCGCGGGCTCACCGTGAACCGGCCCAGCCCGGAGCAGATGCGTGAGTGGAACGAACTGGCCGAGAAGCTTTATCCGCGCATCCGCGGCACCATGGTCCCGGCCGAGACCTTCGACGAAGTCTTCCTCCATCTCAAGGCCTACCGCGCCGGCCGGGGCAAATGAGCGGGGCAACCGCGCAGGCCGACCGCCTGCACCCGCTCTGGCGGTTTGACGAAGTGATCGCATCGGCGGCTTTGCTGCTGATGGTGCTGATCCCGCTGATCGAGATCGCCATGCGTCCGCTGATGGGGCGTGGTGTCGAGAATGCGCCGGTACTGGTCCAGCACCTCGGTCTGGTGCTGGCCATGTTCGGGGCCGTCGCCGCCGAACGTCACGGCCACCTCACCACGCTGGGCAGCGGCCTGGCGAGCGTGGGCGGCGAGCGTTTCCGCGCCGGTGTGCACGGCTTTGCCCAGGCCAGCGCCGCCCTGATCTGCGGCCTGCTGGTACTGGCCAGCTGGCGTCTGGTCGCCAGTGAGATCGACGGTGCGCAGGAGCTGGCCTACGATCTGCCCGTCTGGTGGGTGCAGGCCGCGATGCCGCTGGGTTTCGCGCTGCTGGGCGCGAAACTGGGTGCCCGTTGTGCCGCCACCGGCTGGCTCAGGCTGTTCTGGGCTGTGGCCTTGCCGCTGGCTGGCGTGCTGCTGGCCGGCAGGTTCGAAGACAGCACCCTGCCGCTCTGGCCGGCCGTGCTATGGCTGCTGGCCGTGTTGCTGGCCGGGGCACCGATCTTCGCGGTGCTTGGCGGCCTGGCGCTGGCCCTGTTCTGGCAGGATGGTCTGCCCCTGGCCTCGCTGGCGCTCTCCCACTACCAGATCACCGTCAACCCTTCACTGCCGGCCTTGCCGCTTTACACCCTGGCCGGTCTGGTGTTTGCGCGCACCGGCGCGGCCCGGCGCCTGGGGGCGCTGTTCATCGCCCTCTTTGGCGGCGGCGTGACCGGCACGGTACTGGCCGCAGCCGTCCTGTGCTCTGTTTTCACGGCCTTTACCGGAGGCAGCGGCGTGACCATCCTCGCGTTGGGCGGGCTCTTGCTGCCGCTGCTGCGCAACGCCGGCTTCCCCGAGCAGCGCGGCATCAGCCTGGTGACCAGCGCCAGCGCGCTGGGGGTGCTGCTGGCGCCGTCCGTGCCGCTGATCATGTACGCCATCATCGCGCGGGTGCCGATCGGCACCATGTTCCTGGCCGGGGTGGTGCCGGCCGTCATCATGGTGGTTTTCCTGCTGGTCTTCGGCGGTTATCTCAAGGCCGGCCGCGACGTGGGCGCGCCCGCGCAGGCCCCGACCGAACGCCCGGACGTCCGGGCCATGCTCGCTGCCGCCTGGGCGGCAAAGTGGGAAATCCTGGCCCCGGTGGTCGCGCTGGGTTCCCTGCTCAGCGGGTTGGCCACCCCCACCGAGAGCGCCGCACTGACCGCGGCCTATGCGATCGCCACGCAAGTCCTGGCGCACCGGGAACTGGGCCCGCGCCTGCTGGGCAAATGCCTGAGCGATTGCGCCCAGGTGATCGGCGGCGTGATGCTGATCCTGGGCATGGCCCTGGGCCTGACCAACTTCCTGATCGACGCGGGCATCCCGGACGCAGCCATCGAGTGGGTGCAGAGTGTCATTCCCAACAAGTTCGTGTTCCTGCTGGCGCTCAACGTCTTTCTCTTTGCAGCGGGCGCGTTGATGGAAATCTTCGCTGCCATCGTGGTGCTGGTGCCCTTGTTGCTGCCGGTGGCCATGAGTTACGGCATCGATCCGGTGCACTTCGGCATCATCTTCCTGGCCAATATCGAGATGGGTTTCCTCTGCCCACCCGCCGGCATGAACATCTACTTCGCTTCCGCCATGTTCGGCAAGTCAGTCCGCTACGTGGCGGTCTCGGTGCTGCCGGCCGTGCTGGCCATCTTCCTGGGCTCGCTGGCCATCTCCTGGCTGCCCATCCTGGCCACCGGCCTGCCGCAACTGGTCATGGGCAGATAGCCCCTCTGCCTTGCAGGCGCAAGGGCTCCGGCCTCAGGCCTTGAGCAGCCCGCGGGTCTCGATGAACTTCACCACCTCGTCCACGCCCGTGAGCGTCTTGAGGTTGGTCATCACAAACGGCTTGAGGCCCTGCGCGTTGCTGCGCATGCGCACGGTATCGGCCTTCATCACGTCCAGGTTGGCGCCCACATAGGGGGCCAGGTCGGTCTTGTTGATCACGAAGAGGTCGCTCTTGGTGATGCCGGGGCCGCCCTTGCGCGGGATCTTCTCGCCGGCGGCCACGTCGATCACGTAGATCGTCAGGTCGCTGAGTTCGGGGCTGAAGGTGGCGGCCAGGTTGTCGCCGCCGCTTTCGATGAACACGACGTCGGCATTCGGGAAATCCACCAGCATGCGGTCGATGGCCTCGAGGTTGATGGACGCGTCCTCACGGATGGCGGTGTGCGGGCAGCCGCCCGTTTCCACACCCATGATGCGTTCGGCCGGCAGTGCGCCGCTGACGGTCAGCAGGCGTTGGTCTTCCTTGGTGTAGATGTCGTTGGTGATGGCCACCAGGTCGTATTTGTCGCGCATGGCCTTGCACAGCATTTCGAGCAGGGTGGTCTTGCCCGAGCCGACGGGACCGCCGATGCCCACGCGCAGAGGGGGCAGGGGTTTGCTGCGGTTCTTGATGTGGTGCAGGGAAGGTGCGTTCATGGTCGGTGTCATTTTCTCCGTCAGGAACGGAACAATCGTGAGTATTGGGTTTCGTGCCGGCTGCTGAGGATGGCCAGCATGGGGCTGAAGGCCTGGCGGTCTTCGTCGTGCAGGGCCAGGGCCTGTTCGACGGCCATGGGAATCTCGGTGGCCAGGCGCGCCAGGATGCGCTGGCCGGACGTCTGGCCCAGGGGCACGGCCTTGAGCGCGGCCTGCATCATGTTCTCGGCCCAGCCGAAGGCGTAGCTC
>JBEIPS010000212.1:0-1605 GCA_040376915.1 Hylemonella sp. | reverse complement strand
GGGCAGCAAAGAGAAGGGAATCTGTCCCAGGGAATCATTGGCCACCACCAGCAGGGTGTCGGCCTGGGCCCAGGCCCCCTGCACCGGGGCCAGCAGCTCCTGGTACAGGGCCGCCCCGGCCTCCAGATCGAAACGCAGCCGCTCCAGCGGGACCCCCGTGGTCAGGTCCACCGAATCGCGCAGGCGCTTGACCTGGGCTGCCACCCAGTCCGGTTTGCGCGGGCTGAAGTGAAAGGCCAGCCCCCCCTGGGGTCCCGTGGCCCAGACATAACTGCCCCCCGGGGTCACGTAGATGGAGAGCAGGGCCTCCTTGGGCTTGAGGGCGCGGCGGGCCGTGGCCAGGTCGGCCGGGCGGGGATTGACCAGCTCGTCGTACTGGGGGAACTGGCGGCGGATCTCCACCAGGTCGCGCTGCTGCTGTTGCTGCAGACCGGTGATGCGCTGCTCCATGGCCTTGATGACCGCAGGCAGCTGCTGCTCGGGCGGGGCCGAACGCTGGGTGATCAGGTTCTTGTAGACCGCCTGCAGCTCGTCATCGGCATCCTGGACCTTCTTGATGCGCTCGCCCAGCTCGGGGGTGCCGGCCGCAGCACGCAGGGCCGAGCCGGCCAGGGCCTTTTGCACGCTCTGCCAGCGGGCCACGTCGGCCACCCGGAAGGCCTCGGCCGTGTCGGTGGGGCTGGGGCTGCCCTTGCTGCCCACCAGCACGAGGAGGTATTCGTTGAGGATGAGGCGCAGGCGGGTGGTGCGCGCTACGCTGGCACCTTGTTTGCCCACCACCTTGTCGGGGTCGGTCAGGATGGGGATGGCCGCGGCGAACTCGCGGCGGGCTTCATCGACACGGCCCAGGCGCTGCAGGGCCATGGCGCGGTAGGCGCGGGCCTCGGCGGTGTTGTAGTGGGTGGCACCAAAGTACTGGCTGTGGTGGCGCAGCAGGGCGTCGCCGTCGCGCAGGGCGTCGGACAGGCGGCCCACCTGGAGGTAGGCGCGGATGGACTGGAACGAGCCCTTGCCAAAACCTTCCTCCAGACGTGTGTCATCGGCCAGCGCGAGGCGCAGCTCGTCGATCATGGGCACGGCCTCCTGTGCCCGGCCCACGCTGACCAGCGTATCGGCCACCCTGCGGCGGGCCTGGATCATGGAGGGACTCAACGGGGACTGGCTGGCTTCCCTCAGCGTGCGCAGGCTCCATTCGGCCAGCACGGTGGCCTCGGCGTTGCGGCCGCGTTCACTGTAAATGCGGGACAGGGAGGTGAGCGCGCGCCCCACCTGCCGCGAGTTGCGCCCCTCGCGCACCAGCGAGGTCTTGAGCACCTCCCGCAATATCACCTCCGCTTCGTCCAGGCGGCCCTGGGCGATGAAGTTGTTGGCCAGGTAGGTCTGGGCGCTGTCCTCCTGTTGCAGCAGGCGGTCTTCCGGTTGGGCGTAGCTGCCCCGGGCTTCCAGGGCCGCGATGTTCTGCAGGCTGGTCTGCCGCTGGCGCTGTGCGGCAAGAAAGGCCCGCTCTGCCTCCTGCAAGCGCCCGGCGCTCTGCAGGATGCGCCCGCGCGTGGTTTCTATCTGCGCCGCCCAGTGGGGCAGCTGCAAGGACTTGCCGCGCCTGGC
>JBEIPS010000051.1:0-17959 GCA_040376915.1 Hylemonella sp. | reverse complement strand
CTCCGCGGCTTCGTACACGTCCGAAGGTATGGCCTGCAGTCCGGCCAGCAGGATCAGGGTGTAGAAACCCATGTGCGCCCAGATGGACACCACGATGACCCAGAAGAAGGCCCAGTGCCGGTCCAGCAGCCAGTTCACCGGCTCGGCCCCCATGCTCACCAGGCCGGCGTTGAAAACGCCCTGGCTTTGCAGCAGCCATTTCCAGATCAGTGCCACCACGACCGGCGACAGGAGCACGGGGTAGAAGAACACGCCGCGCCAGAAACCGCGGCCGATGATCTTGCGGTTCAGCACCAGGGCCGTGACCAGCGAGAACAGCACCATCAGCACGGCCTGGATGGCGCTGAACTTCATGGTGTTGAAGATGGAGCGCCAGAAGATGTCGGTGCGGCAGCTCTGCAGGTCGGCATAGTCGCGGCATTCCAGCAGGATGGAGAAATTCTCCAGGCCGGTGTAAGGCCGCTGCGTGGGCAGCAGGTTCACGCCACCCGTGAACGCATACACCAGGTTCACCACGATGGGCAGGAAGGTGAAGATGCTGATGATCACCAGGTTCGGCCCGACAAAGAGCCAGCCGATGCGCGACGCCCCCAGCCACTTCTGGCCGATCCGGAACACCGGCTCGAAGAGGTTGAAGAAAAATCCCAGGACGCTGCTGAACACCGACATACCGCTCTCCATCAAGCCGGCCACACCGCTGCGCACGTCCGTCCCGGGTCCTTGCCCCTGTCACAGGGCGGAACACAAGTGAAAGTGCGCAGCTGGTGGCTCGGCTATTTCTCAGCCTGCTTGACCGCCTCGGTCATGTCGGCGCTGATCTTGGTGACGGCCTCGTCCACGCTGATTTCACCCACGATGGCCTGGGTGACACGGACCACGGTGGGCAGCATCAGGGCGCGGTTGTACTTATAGCCCTGCAGCGCGTAGGCGGCGGGGGCAATAGTGGATGTACCGCTGGTGAAGACACCCAGTGCGGCCTGCGCGGCGGGGCCGGCGCTCGGATAGCTCAGGCCCTTCTTCGCCACGCCGGCATGGGCCGGGATGTTGTTGGTGCGCGAGGCGAACTCGGCCACATTGGCCTCCTGCGCCATGAAGTCGAGGAACCTGCCGACTTCCTTCGGCGACTTCGTGGTCTTCAGGGCCACCCAGGCCGCGCCACCGGGCATGCCGGAGCAGGCCGCCGGACCGCAGGGGTTGGGCACGGCGACCCAGTCAAAGGCATTGCCGATTTCCTTCTGCAGGCGGTTGATCTGCCAGGAACCTGACAGGATCATCACCAGGCGGCCGTTCTTGAACTCGCCCACGGTGTCTGCGTAGCTGGAGCCACCCGAACCACCCCAGACGTCCTTGAGGATGGTGCCGTCCTTGTGCCAGGCGACGAACTTGCTCACCGCAGTCTTGTAGCCTTCGTCCACCACCAGGCTGCCCTTGGCGTCGAAGATCTTGGCGCCGTAGCTGACGGCCGGACCGGCAAAGCGGTGGCCCGAGCGGTCCCAGCCCATCGCGGCCGGGGTCTGCGTGGCCTTGGCCACCTTGCGGGCCGCCTCGGCCCACTCTTCCCAGGTGGCCTTGGGTCCGGGCATTGGTACCTTGGCCTGCTCGAACAGCGTCTTGTTGACGAAGGGGCCGGTCATGGTCATCTGCGAGAGGAAACCGTAGATGCCCTTGTCACCGGCCTTGTTGCGCATCCAGGGCAGGGAGCCGCCGAAGTTGGCCTCCCAGTACTTGGGGTCCTTCACATAGGGGCTGATGTCGATGTAGTTCTTCGACAGACCACCGATCTCGGCCACGCGCGCGATGTCAGGCCCTTGGCCGGCCGCGAGCTGGATGGGCAACTGCTCGACCACCGTCTTGTAAGGCACGGTGTCGAGGATGACTTTCATGCCGGGGTTCTGCGCCTCGTAGCGCTTGATCAGGTCGGCGGTGACATCGCATTCATTGCCGTCCTGGTAGCACATGACGCGGATCTCGGCCAGCGCCGCAGCGCTCAGGCTCAGTAGCCCGGCGCCCACGGCCAGGGGCAGGAGTTGGGATGGGAGTTTCATATGTCGTCCTTCATTCTGGGTGTGGAGTGCTTGGCTCGGCCTCAGGCTTTCGTCTGCTCGCCGCTCGGGACGCAGGCCATTCTTTGAGCCCTTTCTGCCACCGAAAAAATATTATGGCAAACGTTTGCCTTAACTGTCAAAATATTTCGAAACCGGCCCGGGAAAACCCGAGGCCGGGGGCCAGGCCCGGGCTTGTGCAGCCGCACTGCGACAATAGCCAGCGTTCCCGGTGGCGACCCCGGGACAGGCCGCAGGGCGGGACTGGGGTGATGGAAACAAAGGCTTAGGAGAACCATGAAAGATGCGCGTCGGCCCGGCGTCGGCCCGGTATCGCTGGCCACGGTCGCCGCACGTGCGGGCGTTTCGATCGCCACGGTGTCGCGCATCGTGAATGGCGAGACAAAGCGCGCATCACCGGCGACGGTGGAGCGGGTCCAGCAGGCCATCAAGGCCGTGGGTTACCACCCCAATCAGCTGGGCCGTGCGCTGCGCAGCCGCGAGAGCCGGCTGGTCGCCATGCTGGTGTCCAACCTGCACAACCCCGTGATGGCCACCATCGCGGCCTCGACGGAAGCCGCGCTCAGGAAGGCCGGCTACGTGATGATCCTCTGCGACACCCATGACCAGCCTGAGTTGCAGGACGACTACCTGAACGCGATGCGCTCACAGGTCGTGCACGGTTATGTCATGGTGGCCAGCCAGCCCAGCCCTGGTCTGCAGGACTTCGTGACGCGCGGCGCCCCCATGGTTTTCGTCAGCCGGCGCAGTCCCTTCGGCACCTGTTCCTTTGTCGGCCCCGACAACCTGGCGGCGGGTGCCGCCGCTGCCGACTACCTGCTGGAGCGGGGGATCGAGGATCCGGCGGCGGTCTTCCCTTCAAAGGAGTCCTCCACCACCCGCGAGCGTGTGCAGGGCTTCACAGAGCGTTACGTCGCCAGAGGCATTCCAGCCAAGCGCATCCTCAGAGCCAAGGGGACGGGCGCCTCTCATCTGGAAATCGGCTACGCCGCAGCCCGGCAATTCGCAGCCCCCCGTGGCTGGCCGCGCGGCATCATGTGCATCAGTGATCAGGTTGCCTACGGCGTGCATCGTCATGCACGTGAGAGCGGCCTGCGGGTGCCTGGCGATCTGGAAATCGTGGGCATCGACGGAAACCCGACCAACGCCTGGCTGGCGCCCTGGCTGAGCTCGGTGGAAATACCGCACAAGGACTTCGGGCCGCACATCGTCGATCTGCTGCGTGGCCTGTGGGGTGGTGATCCGCCCCGGGAACATCTGATGCCGCACCGGATGGTGGCCTCGCTGGAGAGATAGCCGGTGGTGATGACGCGTGGCGTAAACGCGCCGGAGCACGCGATCAAGCAGGCCTGATGAAACAGTGGTGGAGAGGAGGAGGATCGAACTCCCGACCTTCGCATTGCGAACGCGACGCTCTCCCAGCTGAGCTACCCCCCCACACGCAGAAATTCTAGCAAGGCAGGCGGCGCTTGGCCAGTGGCAGCCGGGGCCTCAGGCCCAGGAGACCAGTTCCCAGCGGTGCCAGTCTTCGCGTTGCCAGCTGATGCCCCGGCTGGTGGCAATGCGGTATTCACCTGTCACTTCGCGTGCTACCCAGCGGCCGGTCTGGGGGGCGAGCCAGACCGTGTCGCGCCGTATGGTTTCCGCACGGGAGACCTCGCGGTGCTGCAGGCGTATGAATTTCTCGATGCGCAGGGCCAGCTCGGGGCCATTGGCCAATGTCACGTTCTCCCAGCCCCGCACCGTGGTGTGCTGGGTGATCCAGTAGCGGAAGGAATCGTTGTCAATGCGGTAGTGGGTGCTGTGCACGCTGCGGCTGCCCGGGCTCAGGTCCGCCGGCCACAGGGGCATGGCCTGCTCGTAGTTCAGCACGGTGTCCCAGCCCTGCTCTCGCAGGACCAGCCCCCAGGGCTGCTGCAGTTCTTCCTGCTCGACCTGGGTCGCATCGCTGCGGATGCGGATGCGCACCCGGGGCGCAAGTGTCGTCACCTCGTGTTCCTCCGTGGTCAGCAGGGCGCTGTTGTAGCCGTTGTACTTGCGATAGGTCCAGCGCTGACCCGTGGCCGGCGGGCGCAGGCCGAAGGGTTGGGCCGGCGCGGCAGCGGCTTCGGTGCGCAGCCCGGCCAGGGGCTGGTAGGCGCAGCCGGCGGGCAGGGCCAGCAGGGCCAGGCTGAGCTGACGACGGGTGAGAGGCATAGGCTAAGCTCCGGTGTCTGGAACGCTATCATTCTGGCAGCCTATTTCTGCAGCCTTACCCCGAACAGGAAAGACCATGAACCTCACCGTGCCCTTTGCTTTGTTGCGCCGCACCTTGTTTGCGACCGCTGTTTCCGCTGCGCTGGCCCTGCCGGCCCTGGCCGCAGACAACGTCAAGATCGGTCTGCTGTCCACGCTCTCCGGCCCGGGTGCCGGCCTGGGCATCGACATCCGCGACGGTTTCCAGCTGGCGATCAAGCTGGGTGGCGGCAAGCTTGGTGGCCTGCCGGCCGAGGTCATCGTGGCCGACGACCAGGCCAGCCCCGACGTGGGCCGCCAGACGGCAGACCGCCTGGTCAAGCGCGACAAGGTGGACTTCATGACCGGCATCGTCTTCTCCAACGTCATGCTGGCCGTGGGCGCGCCCACCTTTGCTGCCAAGACCTTCTACATCAGCGCCAATGCCGGCCCCTCGCAGCTGGCCGGTGAGCAGTGCAACCCCTATTTCTTCAGTGCGTCCTACCAGAACGACAACCAGCACGAGGCCGTGGGCAAGACCGTGGCCGACAAGGGCTACAAGCGCGTGGCCCTGATCGCCCCCAACTACCCGGCCGGCAAGGACGCGCTGGCCGGCTTCAAGCGTTACTACAAGGGCGGCGAGGTCGTCTCCGAAAGCTACACGCCGCTGAACCTGCTGGACTACGGTGCCGAGCTGTCCAAGCTGCGCGCGGCCAAGCCCGACGCGGTCTACATCTTCCTGCCCGGCGGCCTGGGCATCAACTTCATCAAGCAGTTCGTCGGTGCCGGCCTGTCCAAGGACATGACGCTCTTCGGCCCCGGCTTCTCGGGCGACGAGGACGTGATCAAGGCCGTGGGCAATCCCATGCTGGGCATGTTCAACAGCTCACAATGGGCGCATGACCTGGACAACGCGGCCAACCAGAAGTTCGTCGCCGCCTTCGAGAAGGAATACGGCCGCCTGCCCACGCTCTACGCCTCCCAGGGGTACGACGCGGCCCAACTGATCGGTGCGGCCGTGCGCGACAGCAAGGGCAAGCTCGACGACAAGGCCACCGTGCACAAGGCGCTCAAGGCCGCCAAGTTCGATTCGGTGCGCGGGGGCTTCAAGTTCAACAGCAACCAGTTCCCCATCCAGGACTACTACCTGCGTGTCATCACCAGCGACAGCAAGGGCCGCGTGACGAACCGCACCATCGGCACCATCTTCAAGAACCACGCCGACGCCTACGCGGCCAACTGCAAGATGCCGGCGCTCTGATCCGGTGGTCTGTGTTTTTCGGTAGGCGATGACCGGCATCCTCATCCTGGAGCAGGCCCTCAACGGCCTGCAGTTCGGGCTCATGCTCTTTTTGCTGGCGGCCGGGCTCACCCTGGTTTTCGGCATCATGGACATGATCAACCTGGCCCATGGCTCGCTTTATATGGTGGGTGCCTATCTGGTGGCTGCGGCCACCACGGCCAGTGGTTCCTTCTGGATCGGGCTGGGGGCAGGCGTCGTCGGCGCGGCGATCTTCGGCGTGTTGCTGGAGCTCACCGTGCTGCGCCGCCTTTACCAGCGCGACCATCTCTCGCAGGTGCTGGGCACCTTTGCCATCCTGCTCATGTGCAACGAGGCCGTGCGTTTCATCTGGGGCTCGCAGCCCGTGCTGCTGAGCCCGCCCGAACCCCTCGCGGGTCCGGTGGAACTGCTCAGCGGTTTTTATTACCCGGCCTACCGCCTGCTCATCATCGGCGTGGGTCTGCTGGTGGCCCTGGGCCTGTGGCTGCTGATCACGCGCACGCGCCTGGGCATGCAGCTGCGCGCTGGGGCGTCAAATCGCGAGATGGCCCTGGCCATGGGCGTGCCGGTGCGTGCGCTGTTCACCGCACTCTTCGGCCTGGGCGCGGCCCTGTGCGCCGTGGCCGGTGGTTTGCTGGGCCCGTTGCTGGCCGTGCAGGTGGGCATGGGCGAGAGCATCCTGATCCTGGCTTTTGTGGTCATCGTGATCGGCGGCATCGGCTCGGTGCGGGGTGCCTTGCTGGGTGCCCTGCTGGTCGGTGTGGTGGACACCGCCGGCCGCGCCTTGATTCCGCTGTTCTTCGGTGCCCTGCTCGGGCCTGCTGCGGCCGACAACGCAGGCCCGGCCGTGGCATCCATCCTGATCTATGTGCTGATGGCCGCGGTGCTTTTTTTCAAGCCACGCGGCCTCTTCCCTGCCCATGGCTGAAGGACTGCCGCCCTCGACCGTTCGCGTTGAGCCTGTCGAAACGCAGCATGTCCCAGGACTTCGACGGGCTCAGTCCGAACGGGCTGATTCAGCGGGCGGCCTGCTCGACCATGCCCTGGGCTGGCGCTGGGCTCTGCCGCTTTTTGTTTTGTTGCTGGCCCTGCCGCTGATCACGCCCCTGATCGGCGGTGACTTCTACCTGGGCCTGGCCGCGCGCATCCTGATCTTTGCCCTGGCGGCCACCAGCCTCAACCTCATCCTGGGGTTCGGTGGACTGGTCAGCTTCGGCCACGCGGCCTTTGTGGGCGTGGGGGCCTACACGGCCGGGGTGCTGCTGCAATCGGGTATCACTTCTGCCTGGGTCCTCTGGCCCGCGGCCATGATCGTCGCGGCCCTGTTCGCCGCTGTGATCGGTGCCATCAGCCTGCGCACGCGCGGTGTCTACTTCATCATGATCACGCTGGCCTTCGCGCAGATGCTGTATTACCTGGCCATCTCCACCAAGGCGTACGGCGGTGACGACGGCCTCTCGCTGGCCGCGCGCGGCACACTGGGCGCCGGGCTGGACCTGGCCAATGAACGCACCTTCTACTGGACCACGCTGGCCCTCGCCACGCTGGCCCTGCTCGGGGTCTGGCGCCTGCTCAATGCGCGCTTCGGCCACGCCCTGCAGGCCATGCGCGAGAACGAGCAGCGCATGGAAGCCGTGGGTTTTGCAGTCTACGGCCACAGGCTGGTCGCTTTTGTCATCGCCGGGGCGCTGGCGGGCCTGGCTGGGGCCTTGCTGGCCAGCCTGGGCGGTTTTGTCAGCCCCTCCACCATGCAGTGGGGCCAGTCCGGCCTGCTGATGGTCATGGTCATCCTGGGCGGGGTGGGCCACCTCTGGGGCGGTGTCGTCGGCGCCGTGGTCTTCCTGCTGCTCGAAGAGGTGCTGAGCCACTACACCATCTACTGGCAGTTCGTGCTGGGCGTGGTGCTGCTGGCCGTGGTGCTGGTCGCGCCCAACGGGCTGATGAGCCTGCTCAGGCGCAAGGGGCGGGCATGAGCAATTTGCTGCAAATCAAGGGGCTGGTCAAACGTTATGGTGGCCTGGTCGCCACGGACCATCTCGACCTGGGCGTGCGCGCCGGCGAGATCCATGCGCTCATCGGCCCCAACGGCGCGGGCAAGACCACGCTGATCCAGCAGCTCTCGGGCGCGCTGACGCCCGACGCGGGGGACATCACTTTCGACGGGCAGGACATCACGGCGCTGTCCATGCACGAACGGGTGCACCGCGGCCTGGCGCGTTCCTACCAGATCACCAGCATCTTCACGCGCCTCTCGGCGCTCGACAACGTGGCCCTGGCCCTGCAGGCGCGCAGCGGCAGCAGCCTGCGCTTCTGGTCGGCGGCACGCGCTGAGGCACAACGCTATGAGCAGGCCGCGGCCCTGCTGGTCCGCGTGGGCCTGGGCCAGCGGCTGGCCCAGCAGGCCGGAGCGCTTTCGCATGGCGAGCAACGCCAGCTGGAAGTGGGCATCGCCCTGGCCACCGGTGCCAAGTTGCTCCTGCTGGACGAACCCATGGCCGGCATGGGGCCCGAGGAATCCGAGCGCATGGTGGCCTTGTTGAAAAGCTTGCGCAGCGAGCTGACCCTGCTGCTGGTGGAGCACGACATGGACGCCGTCTTTCGCCTGGCCGACACCGTCTCGGTGCTGGTGGCCGGCCGCATCATTGCCAGCGGGGCACCCGCTGTCATCCGTGCCGATGCCGAAGTGCGCCGCGCCTATCTGGGCGACGAAGTCGGGGAGCATGCGTGATGGTGCAGCCTGCGATGCCACCGATGGCCGCCCGGGCGCCCTCACGCCGCTCCTTGTGGCGTTTCCATCCCCTGACCCTGCTCGTGGGTCTGCTGCTGCAACTGCACCTCGCCTATCTGCTGTGTGTGGACCCGCTCAACCCCGTTCCCGAACCTGAGCAACTGCTGCAGATCCCGGTCGAGGTGCTGCGGGTGCAGGACCGGGTGCCGCATCTGCAGGTGCGGCTGGCGGACGATGCGCAACGCGGCATGGAGTTCCCGGTGTCGGCGGCCCTGCTGGCAAGGGGGCACACGCCGCTGGACGCGGCCGAGCGCGACAGCCTGACGGGCTGCATGGGTTATGTGCTGGGTGTGCCGGTGCGCTGGGTCCGGGGCGAGCGCTTCCGGGTCTGGGAGCTGCATTGCGGCCCGGTGCACCGGGTCTACACGGAATTCAAGGCCAGTTACGAGGCGGCGGTGCCTGATGCGCAGCGCGCCATGGAGTGGCACGGCGGTGTCATCCTCTTCCTGACGGTCCTGCTCTTGTGGCTGGAGCGGCGCGCGCTGCGGCGTTGGGGTTTGGTATGAGCGCCTTGCTTGAAGTCGAAAACCTGCAGACAGCCTACGGTGCCAGCCAGGTGCTGTTCGATATCAGTCTGCGTGTGGAGGCGGGGGGTGTGGCCACGCTGCTGGGCCGCAATGGCATGGGCAAGACCACCACGGTGCGGTCCATCCTGGGGCTTACGCCGCCGCGCACCGGTGTGGTGCGCTTCCTCGGTGAGCGCATCGATGGCCTGAGCCCGGACCGCATCGCGCGCATGGGCCTGGCCCTGGTGCCCGAGGGCCGGCAGATCTTTCCCAACCTCACGGTGGAGGAAAACCTGCGCGCCTTCGCGGCGAATCGCCGGGCCAACGCCCAGCCCTGGACGCTGGAGCGGGTCTACACACTTTTCCCCGCACTGATCGGGCGGCGTCGCCACATGGGCAATCAGCTCTCGGGCGGAGAACAGCAGATGCTGGCCATAGGCCGTGCGCTCATGACCAATCCGCAGCTGCTGATCCTGGACGAAGCCAGTGAGGGCCTGGCCCCGCTGATCCGCGAACAGATCTGGGCCTGCCTGGCCGGTCTGCGCGCGCAGGGACTCAGCATCCTGGTGATCGACAAATACGTGCAGCGCCTCATTGCCCTGGCCGACAGCCACACCATCATCGAGCGCGGCCGGGTGGTCTGGGCGGGCTCATCAGAACTGCTGGCCGCCGAGCCCGGCCTCTGGCATCGTTACCTGGGTGTCTGAGGACTTTCTCCGGCGCGCAGGCCGTTCTTTACCTGGCGCTAGTCCCCGCGATACCTAGGGAAAACACTGATGTGGCCTAATTCTTGCGAATCAGGAACAAGCCCTGATGCACAAGAAAGCCTTCATGTCCCGCTCACCACTCGCCTCATCCAGCCCGGCCCCGCGCCGGCTGAGGCCCGTGCAGATGCTGGCTTTCCTGTGGCTGCTCGGTGGTCTGCTCTGGTCCTGGAACCAGGCCCATGCCAGCCCCGCCGGCAGCGAAATGGTCTTTTTCATGGTCGAAGCAGAGGCTGACGCCGCGCAGGAAGCTGCGGCTGAGCTGGCTGTGGAGGAGGGCTGCCGCAAGCCGGCACCGCTCAAACCCACGCCCACCGATCTGCTGTGCCATGAAGTCGACCAGGCCGCGCGCCTGCAGTGGCAGATCAGCCGGGTGCTGACCCATGCCGCGCCGGTGCCCGGTCCACAGCGCATCCTGCCCGAGGCCGGACAGCAGCCCCTGCTGCGTCCACCAGCCGCTCCGGGCTGAAGCTTTCCGTTTTCCGTTTTCGAGGAAGGTGCGACCGGCCGGCTGCAGGCCTGGGTCGGGCTGCGCCTTCCGCATGCTTCGAGGATCTTTTGATGAACTTGACGACCTTGCGTCCCTGGGTGAGCGGCCTGCTGCTGTGGCCGGCCGCCGGCCTCATGGCGCAAACCGGCGCCCCGCCCACGACAGCTCCCAACAGCACCCCGGTGGCCGTGGCCCCGGCCGGCCCGGCTTTTGGCCTGGGTGCACTGGTGAACATCGTGCTCACCTACAACCCCACGCTGCAGATGGCCCAGCGCTCGCGCGAGCAGGCCCAGGCCGGCATACGCACGGCCAGCGCCTTGCCCAACCCCCGCCTGGAATTCAGCGACGGCCGCCTGCGCCCCAGCAATGGCGGCAGCAGTGGTTCTGTCAGCGCCTGGGGCGTCTCGCAGATGATCGAGAACCCCTGGCTGCGCAGCGCGCGCGTGGACGCGGCCGAGCAGGGCCTGCGCAGCAGCGAGGCCCAGGTGGGCATGACACGCGGCGAAGTGGTGGCCCAGGTGCGCCTGCGCGCCTACGAGCTGCTGCTGCGCATCGAAGAGGCCCGCGCCGCAGCCGATGAATTGCTGATGCTGGAGCAGACCCGCGAGCGCGTGCGCCTGCGCGTGAGCAGCGGTGAAGCTGCGCGCTACGAAATCATCAAGGCCGAGGCCGAGTTCATCAGCGCGCGCCAGCGCCGCCAGAGCGCCCAGCTGGCGGTGGAGCAGGCACGCATCCGCCTGAACCAGCTGGCCGCCGGCCAGCTGCCCGCGGGCTGGAGCCTGAGCGCCGATCTGGGTGACACCCTGCCGCCCCTGAGCCCCAGCCTGCTGCGCGAGCTGATGCTGGCGCACAACCCCGAACTGCAGGCCCTGGGCGCCGAGCAGGAACGCCAGCAGGCCCGCGTGCGCGAGGCCGGTGCCAGCCGCTGGCCCGGCGTCGAGCTGCGTTACAGCGATACCCGTGAGCCCGACAACCGCCAGAACATCGTGGGCGCCAGCATCCAGGTGCCCCTGTTCGACCAGAAGCGCGGACCGCGTGACGAGGCCCAGGCCGAACAGCTGCGCGCGCGCACCCGGCTCGAAGGCCGCCAGGTCGAACTGCAGCTGCAGCTCGACGCCGCCGTGATGACGCTGGAGATGGCGCGCCTGCGCGTCGAGGCCCTGGGCACCGGCGCCATCCGCGACGCCGAAGCCGCCCTGCGCGTGGCCGAAGCCGCCTACCGTTATGGCGAACGCGGCATCCTGGACGTGCTGGACGCGCAGCGTGTGCTGCGCGCCGTGCGCGCCGACCTGCTGCAGGCACGTTTCCAGCAGCAGGCTGCCGTCATCGAAATCGATCTCCTGACCGGCCGCGACGCCGTCCAACCCTGAATCCCCGGGAATGAACACCATGAAGCACAAGACCTATCGAATGCCAGCCCTCGCGCTGCTGGCTGCCCTGCTGATCACCGGCTGCGGCAAGGGCAAGGACCAGGCCACGGCCGCCCCACCCGATGTGGACCCCAACCTGGTCGTCGTCAACGCCGAGATGGCGCGCAACTTCCAGGTTGCGCCGCTGGCCCTGCAGGCCCTGGACACCGAGCGCGACGTGCCGGGCCGCATCGAGGCCAATGAACAGCTGGTCACGCGCATCGGTGCCTCGGTCACCGGCCGCGTCACCGAGGTACTGGCCGAAGTGGGCGCGCGCGTGCAGGCCGGCCAGGTGCTGGCCCGCATCACCAGCCCGGAACTGACCAACGCCCAGCTGACCTATCTGCGCGCGCACTCCGGCACGGCCCAGGCCGAGCGCGCGGTGGAACGCGCCCGCCTGCTGATCCAGGCCGACGTCATCGGCACGGCCGAACTGCAGCGCCGCGAGGCCGAGCTGTCCATCGCCCGCGCCGAACTGCGCGCCGCCGCCGACCAGCTGCACCTGCTGGGTGTGCCCGACGGCCAGATCGATCGCCTGCGCGAGAAGGGGCAGCTCAGCTCCTTTGCCGGCATCCTCGCCACGCGCTCGGGTGTGGTGATCGAGCGCAAGGTCAGCCAGGGCCAGGTGGCACAGCCGGGGGACCCGCTGTTCACCGTGGCCGACCTCTCCAAGGTCTGGGTCGTGGGCGCCCTGCCCGAGCAGGACGCTGCCGCCGTGAAGATGGGGCAGAAGGTCGAGATCAAGGTGCCGGCCCTGGGCGAGCGCCAGTTCAGCGGCAAGGTGGTGTTCGTCAGCGACACCATCTCGCCCGATACGCGTTCCCTGATCGTGCGCACCCAGGTCGACAACGCCGACCGCGCGCTCAAGCCCCAGATGCTGGCCACGCTGCGCATCATCGGCCAGGCGCGCCAGCAGCTGGCTGTGCCCGAAGCCGCTGTCGTGCGTGACAACGACCGCGACCACGTTTATGTGCAGACCACTCCCGGCCAGTTCCGCCTCATACCGGTGGAGCTCGCCCCCGCCACGCGCGGGCTGCGTCCGCTGCTCAAGGGCCCGGCCGCCGGCACGCTGGTGGTGGTGGAGGGCGCCTTCCACCTGAACAACGAGCGCAAGCGCGCGGAACTGGAATAAGTCATGCTGACCTCCCTGATCCGTGCCGCCCTCAGCCAGCGGCTGGTGGTGGTCGCCCTGGCCCTGGTGCTCTGCGCCTTCGGCCTGCGCGAAGCCACCCGCCTCTCGGTGGATGCCTTCCCCGATGTGACCAATGTGCAGGTCCAGATCGCCACCGAAGCCACGGGCCGTTCGCCCGAGGAGATCGAGCGTTTTGTCACCGTGCCGCTGGAGATCGCCATGACCGGCCTGCCGGGCCTGGTCGAGATGCGTTCGCTCAACAAGAGCGGCCTGTCCATCATCACCCTGGTCTTCACCGAGACCACCGACGTCTACTTCGCGCGCCAGCTGGTGACGGAGCGCCTGATCGAGATCACGCCCCGCATGCCCGTGGGCATCACCCCGGTGCTGGGCCCGGTGTCCACCGGCCTGGGCGAGGTCTACCAGTACACGCTGGACCACCCCGACGACGGCCAGCGCGCACTGACCCCGACCGAGCTGGCCGAGCGGCGCATCGTGCAGGACTGGGTGGTGCGCCCGCTGCTGCGTTCGATTCCCGGCGTGGCCGAGATCAACTCGCAGGGCGGCTACGTGCGCCAGTACCAGGTGCTGGCCAAACCCGAGCGCCTGCTGCACCATGACGTGGCCATCGACCAGGTCTTCGAAGCCATCGCCAAGAACAATGCCAACGCCAGCGGCGGCATCCTGCCCCAGCGCTCCGAGCAGTACTTGATCCGTGGCGTGGGCCTGATCCGCACGCTGGAGGACATCGGCAACATCGTGGTGCGCGAAAAGAACGGCGTGCCGCTTTATGTACGCGACCTGGCCGAGGTGACCCTGGGCCACGAGGTGCGCCAGGGCGCCATCATCAAGGGGGGCTACACCGAATCGGTCTCGGGCATCGTGCTCATGATGCGCGGTGGCAATGCCAAGCAGATCGTCACCCGCGTCAAGGAACGCGTGGCCGAGATCAACAGCAAGCACATGCTGCCCGGCGGCCTGCAGATCGTGCCCTATTACGACCGCACCGAACTGGTCGACTCCGCCCTGTGGACCGTGGGCAAGGTGCTGATCGAAGGCATCTTCCTCGTGGTGGTGGTGCTTTTCGTCTTCCTGGGGGATGTGCGTTCCAGCCTGATCGTGGTGGCCACGCTCATCATCGCGCCGCTGACCACCTTCATCATGATGAACCGCTACGGCATCTCGGCCAACCTGATGTCGCTGGGTGGCCTGGCCATTGCCATCGGCCTCATGGTTGACGCCACCGTGGTGGTGGTGGAAAACGTCTTCCATCGCCTGGGCCAGGCCAAGGCCGGGGCTTCGCGCGTGCGCCTGATCCTGGATGCGACGCAGGAGGTGGCCACACCCACGGTCTTCGGCATCGTCATCATCATGCTGGTGTTCCTGCCGCTGATGACCCTGCAGGGCATCGAGGGCAAGATGTTCGCGCCCCTGGCGCTGACCATCGTGATCGCCCTGGGCGTATCCCTGCTGGTCTCGCTGATCCTCTCGCCCGTGCTGTGCTCCTACATCCTCAAGGGCGGCGCCGACCACGACACCAGGGTCATCGCCGTGCTCAAGGGGGCCTACCTCAAGCTGCTGGACCGTGCCCTGGGCAACCAGAAGGGCACGCTGCTGGTGGCCATCGCCCTGCTGCTGTTCTCGCTGGCGCTGTTCCCCTTCCTGGGCAAGTCCTTCATGCCGACCATGAAGGAGGGGGCGCTCACGCCGCAGATCAACCGCGTGCCCAGCATCTCGCTGGACGAATCGATCCGTCTGGAAATGAACGCGATGAAGACCATCGCCGAAGTGCCGGGTGTGCGCAGCGTGGTCTCCAAGCTGGGCCGTGGCGAATCGCCGGCCGATCCGGCCGGCCCCAACGAGTCCGACCCCATCGTGCTGCTCGACCCTGACAGCGACCGTACCCAGGACGAGATCGACGAGGACATCCGCCAGCGCCTTTCCTCCATCCCCGGCGTGCAAATCGTGCTCTCGCAGCCCATCTCCGAGCGGGTGGACGAGATGGTGACCGGCGTGCGCTCGCAGCTGGCCGTGAAGATCTTCGGTGACGACCTGGGCGATCTGCGCCGGGTCTCCGAGCAGGTGGCCAAGCTGCTGCGCAGCGTGCCGGGGGCGCGCGACATCCGCATCGAGCGGCTCTCGGGCCAGCAGGCCCTGACCATCGACATCGACCGCAAGGCCATCGCGCGCCACGGCATCAACGTGGCCGAGGTGCACAAACTGATAGAGACCGCCATCGGCGGCAAGGAAGTTAGCCAGCTCTACGAGGGTGAGCGCCGCTTCGGCATTGCCGTGCGTTTCCCCGAGGCCTCGCGCAATTCCATCGAGTCCATCCGCAACATGCTGCTGCGTGGGCCCGACGGTGCCCTGGTGCCCCTGCATTCGGTGGCCACCATCGAACTGCGCGACGGCCCGGCCCAGATCAGCCGCGAAAGCGCCAAGCGCCGGGTGGTGGTGGGCGCCAACGTCGAGGGGCGGGACCTGGGTGGTTTTGTGCAGGAGGTGGAGCAGCGCATTGCCAAGGAAGTGAAACTGCCCGAAGGTTTCTACTTCGTCTTCGGCGGCCAGTTCGAGAACATGGAGCGTGCCATGGCCACGCTGACCGTCATCGTGCCCATCACCATCGCGGCCATCTTCTTCCTGCTCTTCCTGCTGTTCAACTCGCTCAAGCTGGCTTCGCTCATCATCCTGGTTCTGCCCTTTGCCTCCATCGGCGGCGTGATCGGCCTGGCCGTCACGCGCGAGTACCTCAGCGTGCCGGCCTCGGTGGGTTTCATCGCGCTGTGGGGCATCGCCGTGCTCAACGGTGTGGTGCTGGTGAGCTACATTCGCCGCCTGCGCGAAGACGGCAAGGCCGTGATGGAGGCCGTGCGCGAAGGCTGCGTGGCGCGTTTCCGCCCGGTCATGATGACGGCCACCGTGGCCCTGCTGGGCCTGGTGCCCTTCCTGTTTGCCTCGGGCCCCGGCTCGGAAGTGCAGAAGCCCCTGGCCATCGTGGTCATCGGCGGCCTGATCTCGTCTACATTGCTCACCCTGGTGGTCGTGCCGGCGCTGTACCGCTGGTTCGACGAAAGCCCCATTGAAGCCTGAGGAAGAAACGTATGAAAACAATGATGGAAATCCGCGCCATCGTGCGCCCCAGCCGCCTTTCGCAGCTGCGCGATGCCCTGCATGACATCCCGAACTTCCCCGGGCTCACGCTCATGAAGGCCGAGGGCTTCACCGCCCCGGCCGCCGTGGGCAAACGCACGGTGAAAGAGGAACTGATCGACTACTCGCCCAAGATCATGGTCACCGTGGTGGCCGACGAGGACATGGTGGCGGAAATCCGCGACACCATCATCAAGGCCTGCAGGACAGGCCAGATCGGCGACGGCCTGGTCTGGACCGTGCCCATTGCCAGCATGCACCGCGTGCGCAATGGCTCGGACATGCTGGGGGAATGATTTCGCCTGATCCGCAGGTGGGTTGATCAGCTGCTGATCGAGGTGCATCGACGCGGGCTAGTTGTGGAGTGAAGAGCCGGCCGCGCCGCGGCTTCGATGCGGGCCGGACCGGTCTGCCACGCGTCATGTGAACAATTTCACCGAGCCGAGGCTTTCAAGGCGTGCCGCGCAAAAAAACCGCGTCTGGCATAGGGTTATGATGGGGACGAGTCGGAGTTCTCCTGCGCGGCAACGCGCCCATCGTCCAGAGTCAGGCCCACTTGATGCACGCTCCCGATGTGAAGACACCGAGCGCCGATGACGCTGGCGCCGTCCCGCCCTTGCCGCTGAGGCTGCTGCTGCGTTTCGCCGATGTGGCCTATGAGCGGCGCTTCGTCAGACACTACGTTGCCTTCTATTTCCGCTACGCACAGGCGAGCCTGGTGCTGGGGGTGGGGCTGATCCTGGGCGACTACCTGGTCGACCGCATCGCCTATGGGGCCATGCAGGCCAATCTGCTGCGACTGACGATCGCCGTGCCGGTCCTGCTAGGCGGCCTCGCTTATTCGCTGCTGCCCAAGGCGCGCAGGCATTGGCAGCCCGTAATGGCCGGCTTCATCGTCACAGCGTCCATCTGCCTTTTTGTGATTCTGCTGCACATCGACGCTGAAGGTGGCGCCGGCCTGAAGACCTGGGTTGGGGTGCTCAACTTCACCTTCCTTGAGTTCTACTGCTTCGTCATCCTGGGCGTGCAGTTCCGTTA
This sequence comes from Hylemonella sp., assembly GCA_040376915.1. Taxonomy (GTDB): domain Bacteria; phylum Pseudomonadota; class Gammaproteobacteria; order Burkholderiales; family Burkholderiaceae_C; genus Hylemonella. Next base: position 1,123 of record JBEIPS010000051.1, on the reverse strand, counting down.
CGCGCTGGTTTCGGGGCTCACCATTCTGGCGGCCTTCGAGGCCGCACTATGGATGCACGCTGGTCTTACGCCGCAGCAGGCGGCCTACTGGTCCTATCACGTGGTCACGGCGTTCATCCTCGCGGCCGGCATCGGCTGGTGGCGCGAGTTCCTGCTGCGCAAGGAGTTCGTGGCGCGCGCCGCACTGGACGACTTGCGCGCCGCGGCCGAACAACGGGCGCTTCAGCTGGCGCACTACGACGAGGTCACCGGTCTGCCGAACCGCCGCCTGTTTGCCGAGCTGGCGATGCCGGTCCTGGAACGATCGAGGCGCAGCGGAGTGGGGCGCGCCGCTGTCCTGCATGCCGAGATCGAGCGCCTCAGCGACATCAACGAAGTCTACGGGCGTGTGCAAGGCGACGTGGTGCTGGCCGGCATCACCCAGCGCATCCGCCTGTGCATCCGCAGCGGTGACCTGGCCGCCGTCAATCCCACAGGGGAAGACCCGGGCGTGCTGGCACGGCTCGGTGGCAGCGCCTTCGCGATCCTCATCGCCGATCTCGACAGCCAGGAGCGCGCGTCCCTGCTCGCGCAGCGCCTGCTTGCGGCCATCACGCAACCCATCGTCGTTGACGCGCAGCCGCTGGTGCTGTCGGCGAGCATCGGCATCGCGATGTTTCCCGGCGATGCCCAGGACCTGGAAGGCCTGATGCGTTGTGCCGAACAGGCGTCGAGGGCCGCCGGAGATGCGGGTGGTGCCCAGCACCGATTCTTCGATGAGGCGCTCAACGCCCGGGCCAAGGACCGCGTGGTGCTGGAGGCGGAACTGCGTCAGGCCATCCAGGCCGGGCAGCTGTGCCTGCATTACCAGCCCAAGGTCAACGTGCGCAGCGGTCGTTTCGTCGGTGCCGAGGCCCTGGTGCGCTGGCAGCACCCGGAGCGCGGCTTGATCCTGCCGGGCCGTTTCATCGCCCTGGCCGAGGAGAGCGGTCTGATCGTGCCGCTGACCAACTGGGTGCTGCATGCCGCCTGCAACACCCTGCGCCGCAGCGCGGCCCAGGGCCTGCCTGCCCTGCCGCTCTCGGTCAACCTGCCGGCTTCGAGCCTGGCCGATGCCCGGCTGCGGGAGCAGCTGGGCGACCTG
>JBEIPS010000045.1:0-22980 GCA_040376915.1 Hylemonella sp. | reverse complement strand
GGCGTCAGATCAGTGGAACTGCTCTTCTTCGGTGGAGCCGGTCAGCGCCGTGACGCTGGACTTGCCGCCCTGGATCACGGTGGTGACGTCGTCGAAGTAGCCGGTGCCGACTTCCTGCTGGTGGGACACGAAGGTGTAACCACGGTCGCGGGCGGCGAATTCGGGTTCCTGCACGCGCTCGACGTAGGCGGTCATGCCGCGCTTCACGTAGTCCTGCGAGAGGTCGAACATGTTGTACCACATGGAGTGGATGCCAGCGAGCGTGATGAACTGGTACTTGTAGCCCATGGCGCCCAGCTCGCGCTGGAACTTGGCGATGGTGGCGTCGTCCAGGTTCTTCTTCCAGTTGAAGGACGGCGAGCAGTTGTAGGCCAGCATCTTGCCCGGGTGGACCTTGTGCACGGCGTCGGCGAACTTCTTGGCGAAGTCCAGGTCGGGGGTGCCGGTTTCGCACCATACGAGGTCGGCGTAGCGGGCATAGGCATTGGCACGGGCGACGGCCTGGTCCAGGCCCTTGCGGGTCTTGTAGAAACCTTCAGCGGTGCGCTCACCGGTCAGGAAGGGCTTGTCGATCTCGTCGTAGTCAGAGGTCAGCAGGTCGGCGGCTTCCGCGTCGGTGCGGGCGATCACCAGGGTGGGCACGCCCATGACGTCGGCGGCCATGCGCGCGGCGATCAGCTTCTGACAGGACTCACGCGTGGGCAGCAGCACCTTGCCGCCCATGTGGCCGCACTTCTTGACCGAAGCGAGCTGGTCTTCCCAGTGCACGCCACCGGCGCCGGCCTTGATCATGGCCTTCATCAGCTCGAAGGCGTTGAGCACGCCGCCGAAGCCGGCTTCGGCGTCGGCCACGATGGGGGCGAAGTAGTCGATGTAGTCCTTGTGGCCGGCGTCGATGCCCTTAGCGTGCTGGATCTCGTCAGCACGGCGGAAGGTGTTGTTGATGGTCTCGACGACCTTGGGCACCGAGTCCACCGGGTAGAGGGACTGGTCCGGGTACATGGACGCGTAGCTGTTGTTGTCGGCAGCGACCTGCCAGCCCGAGAGGTAGATGGCCTTCACGCCGGCCTTGACCTGCTGCATGGCCTGGCCACCGGTGAGTGCGCCCAGGCAGTTGACGTAGGGCTCGGTATGCAGCATGTCCCACAGCTTCTCGGCAGTGCGGCGGGCAATGGTGTGCTCGATGGGGAAGGAACCACGCAGGCGCACGACGTCGGCCGCGCTGTAGCCGCGCTCGATGCCCTTCCAGCGGGGGTTGGTGGCCCAGTCCTTTTCCAGGGCGGCGATTTGTTGCTCACGGCTGAGCTGTTCGGTCAGGGTCTGCGGCATGGTGTAACTCCTAGAGCTTGGTGGATGAAACCGGTCGGTCCTGTAGCTGCATTGCGGCCTGGATCGATGGCTCTACTTTAAGTCTTGTATAAGACTTTTGAAACCTCTTGTGTCTTATAGAAGACATATTTTATTTCATTACAAATCAATGACTTGCGAACATCAATTCTCTATATGAAATTCAATATCTCGTATTGAGAAATTTTGCTGCGATGCATCAGCGCTGAATTTCGAATCATGAAATGAGATGGGCCCGTTTTGAAATGCAGGCACAGGGCAGGTCACGGGGTCGCGCCCAGGCCACCCGCTGAGGCCGGCACGGCCAGGCCGGCGGACTCAGCGGCGCTGCCGCCAATCCCCCGAAAGGATGCGCGCCCTGCCCTGCACACGTAGCGCATCGATCTCATAGACCAGGCAGCGCAAGCGCCGGCCATCGAGATCGAGTTCGACATGGCGGCGCGCGTATTCGCCGCTGGGCACCGGTGCCACTTCCTCGATGCGGTCGAGCGCCTGCTCGAGTTCGGGGGTGATGGCATAGACCTCGCCCACCACCCAGGCCTCGCCGCCCAGGACCAGGCCGGGATAGGGCCCGAGGTCGTAGAGCAGGCCGCGCAGGCGGGCCGGCCCCAGGTGGCGAGGCGCCGGCTGCAGGCGGTTGATGTCGTTGGCCTCGCCGCGGCGCAGGGTGCCGTAGACGAAAACGTGGAGGTCGGGCTGGCTGGGCATGGGAAGGCGTCCTGGGCGGGCTCCTGGGGGCGTTAAAGCGGCTTGCCGGGCTTGTTCAGGCGGCGGCGCAGGCCGCGGCAGGTGGGCGCGGCTTGGGAAACGCGGCGCACCCAACGCTTCGCGTCGCTGCCGGTGCGCCACGCTGCAGAGACAGCACAGACGGAAAAAGCAGCTTCTCCAGAGGAGAAACAGGGGTGGCAGCGGGTCGGTGTGTGCATGATTTTCCTCTCGCCGCAGAGCGTGTTGAGCCCCTCCGGAAGGCGACGCCAGAGGGAGAAAAGCGATTTGCAGAGCGTAGCAGCCCGAAAATCGCGATGAAAAAAACAACATCTCAGAGGGAGAAAACACACTTTTCGCTTGGAGTTGCGTTTTTTCTCCTATAGCATCCGCAATACCAGAGAGGAAGCAGTTCCCTCTGGTGATTAATCAACTTCTAGAAGAGGAAATTCAATCATGGCAACTGCAAAGAAGAAGGCTCCGGCCAAGAAAGCTCCGGCCAAGAAGGCCGCTGCGAAAAAGGCTCCCGCTAAAAAGGCGGTAGCGAAGAAGGCTCCGGCGAAGAAGGCCGCTGCGAAGAAGGCCCCGGCCAAGAAGCCGGCTGCGAAGAAGGCTCCGGCGAAGAAGGCCGCTGCCAAGAAGGCTCCCGCGAAAAAGGCTGCTGCGAAGAAAAAGGCTCCGGCCAAGAAGCGCACCCCCAACGCAGCCTTCATGAAGCCCCTGACCCCGAGCCCGGCCCTGGCCGCGGTGGTGGGTTCCGCCGGCCTGCCGCGTACGGAAGTCGTGAGCAAGCTGTGGGCTTACATCAAGAAGAACGGCCTGCAAGACAAGGTCAACAAGCGCAACATCAACGCTGACGACAAGCTGAAGGCCATCTTCGGCAAGGCACAAGTCTCGATGTTCGAGATGGCTGCCCTGATCGGCAAGCACCTCAAGTAATCGGTTCACCCCGTTTACGAAAAAGCCGGCTGCAAAGCCGGCTTTTTTTATGCCCGGTCGCAGCGTATGCCGCGACCCTGCCCCACCCTCACTCCTTCTGACGTGCCAGCGCGGCCTGGGTGATGGCGCCCAGGGTGCCGCGGGTGGTGATGACCTCGGGATCGAGCATGACTTCGATCAAGGTGCCCTCGGGGCGGGCCACCGCCGCCAGGAGTTCGGCTTCGAACTCGGCCGTGCGCGTGACACGCGCGCCGGCGTAACCGTAGGCCCGCGCCAGGGCCACGAAGTCCGGGTTCTGCAGCTGCGAGCCGCTGACGTGCTGCGGAAACTCGCGCTCCTGGTGCATGCGGATGGTGCCGTACATGCCGTTGTTGAGGAGCACGATGAGGGTCTTGGCGCCGTGCTGCACGGCGGTGGCCAGCTCCTGCCCGTTCATGAGGAAGTCGCCGTCACCGGCGATGGTGAAGGCCATGCGCCCCTGGGTGATGGCCACGGCGATGCCGGCGGGCACACCGTAGCCCATGGCGCCACTGGTGGGTGCCAGCTGGGTCTTGTCTCCGAACGCCAGGCCGCGGTAGCGCCAGAAACGATGCACCCAGCTGGCGAAGTTGCCGGCACCGTTGGTGACCACCGTGTCGGGCGGCAGGTGCTTCTGAACCAGGGCCACGATGGCCGGCATGTCGATCTCGCCGGGCAGCGGCTGCGGGACCAGATTGGCCTGGTAGTCGGCGTTGGCAGCCTGGGTCCAGGCCTCCCAGGCGACGGTCGGCGGCGCAGTCAGCACCTCCAGCGAACGCGCGGCGGCGTTCATGGTGGCGTGGATGGCCAGATCCGCCTGGTAGACGCGGTTGAGCTCTTCGGCGCTGCTGTGGATGTGCACCAGCTTCTGCTTCGGCCTGGGTACTTCGAGCAGGGTGTAGCCGCCGGTGGTCATCTCGCCCAGGCGCGGGCCGATGGCGAGGATGAGATCGCTGTCCTGGATGCGCTTGGCCAGCTTGGGGTTGGGCGCGATGCCCATGTCGCCCGCGTACTGCGGGTGCAGGTTGTCGAAGGTGTCCTGGAAACGGAAGGCATTGCTCACCGGCAGCTTCCAGTTTTCGGCAAAACGCTGCAGGGCCTGGGCGGCCTGCGGGGTCCAGCCGCCGCCGCCGGCCACCACCAGGGGGCGTTGCGCGGCCAGCAGCATTTCGCGCAGGCTGCGCAGGGAACCGGGATCGCTCCAGGCCTGCACCGCCTCCACGCGCGGCAAGGGCGCTGCGTCCACCATCTGCACCAGCATGTCCTCGGGCAGCACCAGCACCACGGGGCCGGGGCGGCCGTTCATGGCGGTGGCGAAGGCGCGTGCGATGTACTCGGGAATACGGCGCGCATCATCGATGCGCTCCACGCGCTTGGCAAAACCCTTGGTGCTGGGGCCGAAGAAGGATTCGTAGTTCACCTCCTGGAAGGCCTCACGGTCGCGCATGTCGCTGGCCACGTCGCCCACGAAGAGCACCATGGGCGTGGAATCCTGGAAGGCCGTGTGCACGCCGATGGAGGCATTGGTGGCGCCCGGCCCGCGCGTGACGAAACACACACCGGGGCGGCCGGTAAGCTTGCCGTGGGCCTCGGCCATGAAGGCGGCCCCGCCCTCCTGGCGGTTGATGACAAACTGGATCTGATCGCGGTAGGCGTGGAAGCCGTCAAGCACGGCCAGGAAGCTCTCACCCGGCACACCGAAGGCATGTTGCACGCCCTGCTCGATCAGGCATTGAACGATCAGGTGTCCCGCTGCTTGCTTGCTCATGTATGTTTCCCGTTTGGCGCTGGTGGGGGTGGTTGTTGCGGCCGATTATGCGTGTACGCTCGGCAGCGTCGGGGGGCGCCGCTAGGGACCTGGCAGCGCCAGCCCCTCAGATACTTGACTTAATTCACCAATTAGTTAAATTCAAGCCATGGCAGCCAAGACCCCCGCCGTCGAAGAACCACGCTCGCGTGACGCCGACCGATCACAGCAGGTCATCCTGCTGGCCGCGCGTGACGAGTTCGCCGAGTACGGCCTGGCCGGCGCGCGCGTGGACCGCATCGCCGAACGCGCCGGACTCAACAAGCGCCTGATCTACTACTACTTCACCAGCAAGGACGAGCTCTTCCTGGCCGTGCTCGAAGCCGCCTACGCCGACATCCGCGCGGCCGAGCAGCAGCTGCATCTGGCCGACATGCCGCCGCCGCAGGCCATCCGCCGCCTGACCGAGTTCACCTGGAACTATTACCTCGCGCACCCCGAGTTCCTCACTCTGCTGAACAGCGAAAACCTGGAGCAGGGACGACACCTGGCGCACTCAGCGCGCGCGCGCAAGACCAACCTGCCGCTGATCGAGACCCTGGCCGAGATCCTGGAGCGAGGCCGGCGCGATGGCGTCTTTCGCGGCGGCATCGATGCGATGCAACTCTACGTCTCCATCGCCGGCATGGCCTATTTCTACCTGAACAACAAGCACACACTCTCGGCCATCTTCGGCCGCGACCTGATGCTGCCCAAGGCCCTCAACGAGCGCCTGTCGCACATGAGCGACGTCATCCTAGGGTATGTACTGAGAGACTGACGACGGACGGCGCTTGACGTCGGTCCGGTCGGGTTTCTAGAATGCCTCTATTCACCTTTTGGTGAATTAAATCCGGCAAGCCGGTGCGCGACCTCCATCGCCACGCCTTGCCGTGGTGCGCATCCGTTCATGCCCATACCAGGAGACATCATGAAGAAACTTGCCCGTCTTGCCCTCGCCGCAGCCCTCACCGGCGCAGCGCTGCTGCCCGCACTCTCCAGCGCCCAGGGCGCCTACCCGAACAAGCCCATCCGCGTGATCGTGCCCTTCCCGGCCGGCAGCACCACCGACATCATTGCCCGCGCCATCACCGACAAGATGAGCGCCAGCCTGGGCCAGCCCCTGGTGGTGGACAACCGCGCCGGCGCCAGCGGCACCATCGGCCAGGCGGCCGTGGCCAGCGCCGCAGCCGATGGCTACACCATCATGATCCACTCGTCCTCGCACACGGTCAGCCCCTCCACCTTCGCCAAGCTGCCCTTCGACACCGTGGGCGACTTCGTGGGCGTCACGCCGATCTCCTCGCTCTCCAATGTGCTGGTGATCTCGCCGGCCAAGGGCTACAAGAACCTGGGTGAACTGCTGGCCGCCGCACGGGCCAAACCCGGCAGCCTGAACTTCGCCTCGGCCGGCCAGGGCAGCGCCACGCACCTGAACGCCGAGAAGTTCAAGATGGCCGCCAAGATCGATGCGACCAACATTCCCTTCAAGGGCTCGGCCGAGGCCGTGACCGAGGTGATGGCCGGCCGGGTGGACTACTACTTCTCGCCCATCGCCCCGGTGATCGGCCAGATCAAGGGCGGCCAGCTGCAGGCCCTGGCCGTGGGTTCGCCCAGCCGCGCCAGCGCCCTGCCAGACGTGCCCACCACCACGGAAGCCGGCGTGCCGGGCTCCGAGTTCAACTTCTGGATCGGCATGATGGCCCCGGCCAAGACCCCGCGCGACATCGTGAACCGCCTGCACGACGAGGTGCTCAAGGCCCTGGCCGCACCCGATGTGAAGGAGCGTTTCGCCAAGGTCGGTGCCGACGCCTGGACGCTCAAGCCCGAGGCTTTCGACGCCTACATCAAGAACGAGATCACCAGCAACGCCGTGCTGGTCAAGGCCGCCGGCCTGCAACCCCAGTGATGCCCACCCCGGGGACGCAATGCGTCCCCTGTTTAGCCTGAACCTGAAAGAGAAGCTTCGAACATGCCTACACAAAAACTCGGCATCATCATGCACGGCGTGACCGGCCGCATGGGGATGAACCAGCACCTGATCCGCTCCATCGTCGCCATCCGCGCCCAGGGCGGCGTCACCCTCTCCAACGGCGACAAGGTCATGCCTGACCCCATCCTCAGCGGCCGCAACGCCGAGAAGATGGAAGCCCTGGCCAAGACCTGGAAGATCGAGCGCTGGGGCACGGACCTGGACAAGGCGCTGGCGAACAAGGACGACACCGTCTTCTTCGACGCCGGCACCACGCAGATGCGCCCACAGCTGCTCGCCAAGGCCATCCGCGCCGGCAAGCACGTCTACTGCGAGAAGCCCATCGCCACCAACCTCAACGAGGCGGTGGAGATCGCGCGCCTGGCCGAGAAGTCGGGGCTGAAGCACGGCGCCGTGCAGGACAAGCTCTTCCTGCCCGGCCTGCGCAAGCTCGACATGCTGCGCCGCGCCGGCTTCTTCGGCCGCATGCTCAGCGTGCGTCTGGAGTTCGGCTACTGGGTGTTCGAAGGGGACCTGCAGCCCATCCAGCGCCCGAGCTGGAACTACCGTACCGAAGACGGCGGCGGCATGATCCTGGACATGATGTGCCACTGGCGCTACGTGCTGGACAACCTGTTCGGCGAGGTCAAGTCGGTCTCCTGCATCGGCGCCACGCACATCCCCGAGCGCTGGGACGAAGCCGGCAAGCCCTACAAGGCCACCGCCGACGACGCGGCCTACGCCACAGCCGAACTCACGGGGCACAACGGCGAACCCGTGATTGCCCAGCTGAACATGTCCTGGGCCACCCGCGTGAACCGCGAAGACCTGGTGACCTTCCATGTCGACGGCACGCACGGCTCGGCCGTGGCCGGCCTGAGTTCCTGCAAGGCCCAGTCGCGCGTCAACACGCCGCGCCCGGTCTGGAACCCGGACGAGAAGCAGACCATGCACTTCACCGAGCAATGGCAGGAAGTGCCGGACACGCAGTTCTACGACAACGGCTTCAAGATCCAGTGGGAACACTTCATCCGCCACGTGGTGGAAAACGAACCCTACCGCTGGACCCTGCCCGAAGGCGCCAAGGGCGTGCAGCTGGTGGAGGCCGCGCTGCAGAGCTGGAAGGAACGTCGCTGGATCGACGTGCCGGCGCTAAAAGTTTGACCCCCCAAAGCGCCTGCGGCGCCTCCCCCCTGAGGGGGGCGCCACCAGCGGCCCGGCGAAGCCGGTTCCGCGGTGGCCCACGAAAGGAAACCCCATGCCCTTAACCATCAAGCTGCCCAATAGTTCCGGCACATTGGAAAACTACACGCTGAGCGGCAGCACCCCGGTGCAACCCGCAGGCAAGCCCGCCTTCAACCGCATCGCCTACTCGGCCGCCCACGTGGTGGCCGACCCGCGCGCCGCCATCGACCCCTGGTTGCAGTGCGCCGTGGACTGGGACGCGACGATTGCCTACCGCCGTCGTCTCTGGTCCCTGGGCCTGGGTGTGGCCGAGGCCATGGACACGGCGCAACGCGGCATGGGCCTGGACTGGCCCACGTCGCTCGAACTGATCCGTCGTTCACTGGACGCGGCGAAAGACATGCCTGGCGCACTCGTCGCCTCGGGCTGCGGCACCGACCACCTGGTGCTCGAAGACGTGAAGACCGTGGACGAAGTCATCCGCGGCTACGAGACGCAGATGGAAGCCATCGAGAAACTCGGCGGCAAGCTCATCGTCATGGCCAGCCGCGCGCTGGCCCGCGTGGCCAGGAGCCCGGCCGACTACGAACGCGTCTACGACCGCATCCTGAGTCAGGCGAAACAGCCCGTGGTGCTGCACTGGCTGGGTGACATGTTCGACCCCGCGCTCAAGGGCTACTGGGGCAATGTGGACGCGGACAAGGCCATGGACACGGCACTCGCCGTGATCGCGGCCCACCCGGACAAGGTGGACGGCATCAAGATCTCTTTGCTCGACAAGGACAAGGAAATCGCCATGCGCCGGCGCCTGCCCGCTACCGGAGGGGCTGACGGACGCGGCGTGCGCATGTACACCGGTGACGACTTCAACTACGCCGAGCTCATCGCCGGTGACGGCTGGGGCAAGGAGCCCCTGCACGGCCAGAGCGACGCTCTGCTGGGCATCTTCGACGCCATCGCACCGGCCGCCAGCGCGGCCCTGGGCGAACTGGCCAAAGGCAACACCCAGCGTTTCCACGACATCCTGGGCCCCACGGTGCCGCTGTCGCGCCACATCTTTGCGGCGCCCACGCGCTACTACAAGACCGGCGTGGTCTTCATGGCCTGGCTCAACGGCCACCAGAGCCACTTCACCATGGTAGGCGGCCAGCAGAGCACACGTTCGCTGCTGCACTTCACCGAACTGTTCCGCCTGGCCGATGCAGCGAACCTGCTGGAACACCCCGAGTTGGCCGTACGCCGCATGAGGACCCTGCTGGCCCTGCACGGCGTCGAATAAGAAGAAGAGAAGCCACAAGAATTTCCGCTGACCCATCCCCTCACAACACCTGGAGACCAACCATGAAAATGCGCACTTTCCTCAAGGCCTGCCTGGCCGCCGGCCTTGCAGCCGCAGCTTTCGGCGCCGCAGCTCAGGCTTACCCCAACCGCGCGGTGAAGGTCATCATCCCCTTCCCGCCCGGCGGCACGCTGGACGCCGTGGGCCGGCAGCTGGCGCAGAAGCTGGCCGAGCAGACCGGCCAGCCCTTTGTGGTCGAGAACCGCGCGGGCGGCAACGGCACCATCGGCGGGGCCGCCGTGGCCCAGGCCCAGGCCGACGGCTACACCCTGCTGTTCAATGCCTCCACCTTCACCACGGCACCGATGACCATGAAGTCCGTGCCCTACGGTGTGCTCAAGGACTTCACACCGGTCGCACTGGTGGCCAAGGCCCCGCTGTCGGTCGCCATCAACAAGAACCTGCCCATCACCGACATCAAGTCGCTGATCGCCTATGGCAAGGCCAACCCCGGCAAGATGACCTTTGCCGTGGGCTCCATCGGTTCGGCCGGCCATCTGTCCACCGAGCTGCTCAAGCGCGCCGGTGGCATCGAGTACACCGTGGTGCCCTACAAGGGCACGGCGCCGGCTTTCCAGGACCTGATCGGCGGGCAGATCGCCGGCTTCATCGACCCCATCCTCGGCTCGCTGCAATACCACAAGACGGGCCTGCTGCGTGTGGTGGCCACCACAGGCGACAAACGCACGCCCAACCTGCCCGACGTGCCGACCGTTTCCGAAACCCTCCCCGGCTACGAGTACTACAGCTGGTACGGTCTCTGGGGCCCGGCCAAGCTGCCCGCTGACATCGTGCAAAAGCTCAACGCCGAAACCAACAAGGCACTGGCATCCGACATGCGCGACAAGCTGCTCCAGCAGGGCCTGGTGCTCACGCCCGGCACGCCGGAAGACTTCGCCAAATTCCAGGATGCCGACATGGCACGCGCGCAGAAGATCATCACGGAAGGCAACATCCGTCTTGAATAAGATCCCCCAGCATGAGCATTGAGGACAAACGACACGCACTCGTCACGGGCAGCAGCTCGGGCATCGGCCTGGCCATCGCGCAGGCACTGCTCGATCAGGGTTGGCGGGTAACGGGCCTGGACCTGGCGCCACCGCAGCTGGTGCATCCGGCGTTTGCCGCCACCACGGTCGACCTCTGCGATGCCGCGGCCACGCAGCAGGCCGTGCGTGCGGCAGGCACGGTACAGGCGCTGGTCCATGCGGCGGGCGCGCTGCGCGTGGGCCGGCTCGGCACGCTGTCGGACGGGGACTCGGCCCTGATGTGGCGGCTCCACGTGGACGCCGCCACGCGCCTGGCCAACCTGGTGGTCCCGGCCATGGCCCAGGCCGGCGCCGGCCGTGTGGTGCTGATCGGCAGCCGTGTGTCGGATGGCATGCCCGGGCGCAGCCAGTACGCCGCCACCAAGGCCGCGCTGGTGGCCCTGGCGCGCAGCTGGGCCGCCGAGACCGCGGCCTCGGGTGTCACCGTCAATGTCATCTCCCCGGCGGCCACCGAGACCGCCATGCTGGTCGACCCGGCGCGCGCGGGCACGCCGCCCAAACTCCCGCCCCTGGGGCGGCTGATACGTCCGCGTGAAATTGCCGCGCTCGCGAGCTTCCTGCTCTCGCCCGATGCCGCGGCCATCACTGGCCAGGACATCCGGATCTGCGGAGGCGCGTCGCTTGCGGCGTGACGGGCATGGCAACACAAGCTTCCGTCGGCATCGTGGGCCTGGGCCTGGTCGGCAGCGCGCTGGCGCAGCGGCTCATGGCAGCCGGCTTTCGCGTCACGGGTTTAGACCTGCGTGCAGAGGCGCGCGCGGCCCTGATCGCCAGCGGCGGCCACGCTGCCGCCACGCAGGCCGAGGTTGCGGCCTCAGCCAACTGCATCGTGCTGGCCGTCTTCAATACCGACGATGTGCTGAGCGTGGTGGAGGGTGCGGGCGGCCTGCTGTCCCTTCCAGGCGTGCGGCACATCATCGATTGCTCCACCGGCACGCCCGAAGCGCTCGAAGCCCTGGCCGCGCGCCTGAAGGCGCGGGGTGTGGACTTCATCGAAGCGCCGCTCTCGGGTTCCAGCCAGCAGATCGCGGACGGCGTGGCCACCCTGCTGCTCGGCGGCGAGGCCCAGGCCATCGAGTCATGCGCGCCGGTGCTGGACGCCATCTCTACGCAACGCATCCATGTCGGCGGCGCCGGCATGGGCGCCCGGGCCAAGCTGGCCACCAATCTGGTGCTGGGCCTGAACCGGGCCGTGCTCGCCGAAGGCATGGTCTTCGCCGAGCACATGGGCATTGCCCCCGACAAGTTCCTCGCCCTGGTGCTGGCCAGCCCCGCCACCTCCGGTGCCGCGCAGGCCAAGGGCCGGATGATGGTGGAGGGTGACTTCGCGCCCCAGTCCCGCATCCGCCAGCACCTCAAGGATGTGAACCTGATGATAGAGAACGCCGCCGCCAGCGGTCAGAAGCTGCCCCTGTCCGAAACCCATGCGGCCCTGATGCGCGCCGCCATCGCCGCGGGTGATGGCGAGCTCGACAACGCGGCCATCATCCGCGAACTGCGCCGCCAGAAGACCTGAATACGACCACCCCGTTCGGGCTGAGCTTGTCGAAGCCTGCCTCCTTACACCAAACGCCCTTCGACAAGCTCAGGGCGAACGGAACCTTGCACCATGCGCGATTTCTCCTCCGACCACCGCTGGCTCTCCATCAACACCGCCACCGTGCGCAAGCAGCTGGGCGCCGAGGTGCCGCTGTCGCGCATCATCGACCAGTGCGCGGAGCGCGGCATCCGTGCCATCAGCCCCTGGCGTGACCAGGTCGCCGCCGTCGGCCTGGACAAGGTGGCGAGCCAGCTCAAGGCACACGACATGGAACTGTCGGGCTATTGCCGCGGTGGTTTTTTCCCGGCGCCCGACGCGGCCGGCCTGCGCGCCGCGCTCGACGACAACCGCCGTGCCATCGACGAGGCCAGGACGCTCAACGCGCCCTGCCTGGTGCTCGTGGTGGGCGCCCTGCCCGGCGCGCTGGCGGGCAAGGCCGCCTACAAGGACCTGGGCCGCGCGCGCGCCGAGGTGCGCGACGGCATCGCGGCCTCACTCGAGTACGCGCGCGAGGTCGGCATGCCGCTGGCCATCGAACCGCTGCACCCCATGCAGGCAGCCGACCGTGCCTGCATCAACACGCTGGAGCAGGCACTGGACCTGTGCGACGCACTCGACCCAAAAGCCACCGGCATGCTGGGCGTGGCGCTCGACGTCTACCACTGCTGGTGGGACCCCAAGCTCGAACAGCAGATCGCACGCGCCGGACGCGCCCGCCTGCTGGCCTACCACGTCTGCGACTGGCTCACGCCGACGCGTGACCTGCTGAGCGACCGCGGCATGATGGGTGACGGCGTGATCGAACTGCGCAAGCTGCGCGGCTGGGTCGAGCAGGCCGGCTATGCGGGTTACAGCGAGGTCGAGATCTTTTCCGAGCTCGACTGGTGGAAGCGTTCCGGAAACGAAGTGCTCGACACCTGCATCGCGCGCCACCGCAGCGTGGTCTAGGCGGCCACCGTGCGGCGTGTGCGCCGCACACGGAAGGCCGTGACCACCAGCACGAGCTGCACAGCGGCCAGGCCCACGAAGAGCGTGCGCCAGGCCTGGTGGTCCATCAGCAGACCGAAGATCAGCGGGGAAATGGCCTGACCTATGTCCAGGCCCGAATACACCACGCCGTAGACGCGGCCGCTGGCGTTCTCGGGCGTGGAGCGCTTGATCAGCAGATCCCGCGAGGGGCCGGCAAAACCCGATGCAAAACCCATGAGCGCAAAGAGCACGGGCACCAGCATGGCCGGCAGGCTGGCCAGGCCCAGCACCAGGGACACCGCAGCGGCCACGGCAAAACCGCCGCCCACCACGCGCTCGCTGCGCGCCGGGTCCGTGGCCAGGAAACCGCCCACCAGCATGCCGCTGGCGCTGGCCACCATATAGGCCGTGAGGCACACCGCCACCAGGGACAGGGGCACGCCGTGCAACTGGCGCGCCGCCTCGGGTGCGAAGGCCTGCACCACGCTGAGCGCCACGGCGAAGATGAAGAAGAAGGCAAAACACATCCACACCGCGGGGATGCGCAGGAAGTCCAGCTTGCCAGCGCCGGCCTCGTCCGCCACGGCACGTGCCGGCGCGCTGGGCGCCAGGGCCAGGCGGCGCCCCTGCACCCAGCACAGCAGCAGCACGGCCAGCACCAGGGCCCCGGCCGTGGCCAGGGACACGCGCCAGGAATACAGCAGGGCCAGGGGCACCAGCAGGGCCGGCGCCACGGCCCAGCCCAGATTGCCGCTGATGCCGTGCACGCTGTAGGCGTGGCCCAGGCGCGGCGCGCTGACCTTGCGGTTGATCAGGGTGTAATCCACCGGGTGGAAGACGCCGTTGCCCGCACCGGCCACCACGGCAAAGGCGAGCAGCATCACGTAGCTGGTGCTCATTGCAAAACCGAAGGCTGCCAGCGACAGCAGGGCCAGCCCCGTGTAGAGCACCGGGCGGGGGCCGTAGCGGTCCACCCAGAAGCCCGACAGCGCCTGCACCGTGCAGGAGACGACAAAAAAGACCGTCATGATGAAACCCAGCTCGGCATAACTGGCTTGAAAGGCGTCCTTGAGCCAGGGAAACAACGGCGGCAGCAGCAGCTGGCTGAAGTGGCTCATGAGGTGGGCCAGGCCGATCAGGCCGATCAGGCTGGCGTCCTGGCGCAGGGGGACGGGGGTGGACAGGAGGCCGGGTGAACTCATGGCGCCATCGTACTTCAGGCCCCGCACCAGGGTCTGGCCTGTGAACTATTTCACACTCGAAGCCCATGCCGCCGTCGCCGCCACAGGCAACGGGTGGATCCGTGAACTTATCCCTCGCAAATTTCTCCAAACGTTACAGAATGCAACCATCGACTTACCAGAAGTCCTAGCCCCCCAACACTATCTTCAGGGAACTGCCATGATCATCCTGCCGATCGGAGAAGACAGCATCCCGGCACCCCTGCAGCCCACCACCTCCCGGCCAGCACCGCTGCAAAGCACCCTGAAAGTGTTGATCTACGGCTTTTCGCCGGCCGAGCGTGAGCTGATCCAGGGCATCGTGTCCCTGTCGCAGCGCCGCCCGCTGCGCCTGGAACTGGCCCGCTCCGAAGCCGCCGATGCGGCCGACGTCATCCTGATCGACGGCGCGGACAAGAAGGTCATGGCCTGGGCCGCCAAGGCCAGCATGCTGGAGGGCAAGACCGTGGTCCAGGTCGACGGCCAGAACGTACTCGCCGGCGCCACCCACCTGCAGCGCCCCGTCCAGTGGCCCAAGCTGCCCTCGCTGCTGATGCGGGCCATCGATCCGAACTCCTCGCTGCTGAGCACACACCAGGCCCTGGCCTCGCAATACTGAAACACCCCGGGCCCGTCCCGGCTTCCCCGGTGCGGGCATACTGGCAGGCATGGCGCACGACCACCCGCATGCCCACGAAGGGCACGATCATCCGCATGGCCATGCCGGCCATCACCACCCCACCCCCACTGACTTCAACCGCGCCTTCCTCATAGGCATCGGACTCAACACCGGCTTCGTCGCTGTCGAGGCCTGGTATGGCTGGCAGGTCAACTCCCTGGCCCTGCTGGCCGATGCCGGCCACAACCTGAGCGATGTCGCCGGCCTGCTGCTGGCCTGGGTGGCCGCCCTGGCCGCACGCCTGCAACCCGATGCGCGCCACACCTACGGCTGGCGCCGCGCCTCCATCCTCGCCGCCTTCGCCAACGCCGTGCTGCTGCTGCTGGCCATGGGTTCCCTGGGTTGGGAAGCCCTGCAGCGCCTGGGTTCACCCGAGCCCACGCAGGGCTGGACCATCATCACCGTGGCGGCCATCGGCATCGTGGTCAACACCGCCACCGCCCTGCTTTTCATGCGCGGCGGCGAACACGACCTGAACGTGCGCGGCGCCTTCCTGCACATGGCGGCCGATGCCCTGGTCTCGCTGGGTGTGGTGATCGCCGGTGCGCTTTACCTCTGGCAGGGCTGGACCTGGCTGGACCCGGTCATGAGCCTGCTGATCGCCGTCGTCATCGTGGTGGGCACCTGGGGCCTCTTGCGCCAGTCCCTGCACCTGCTCTTCGACGGCGTGCCCGAGCAGATCGACCTGACCGCCGTGCAGGCCTGGCTCGCTGCGCGCCCCGGCGTGGCCCGGGTGGACGACCTGCACGTCTGGGCCATGAGCACCACGCAGATCGCCCTCACGGCCCACCTGCTCACCCCCCTGGGCCACCCGGGGGATGCCTTCCTGCGCGAGACGGCCCAGGGCCTGCGCGAACATTTCGGCATCCAGCATGTGACGCTGCAGACCGCCACCGAAGCGCTGCCCGTCTCCTGCGGCGCCCTGCCCGTCTGAAACGCCGCTGCAGAATTTCGTCCTCTGGGCTACAGTGGACGCGCTCTGTTTCCCTTCCCCTCCTCCCGCCTGCACCATGAACAAACTCGCCGACTTCCCCATCACCCGCAAGTGGCCCGCCCAGCACCCGGAGCGCCTGCAGCTGTATTCCCTGCCCACGCCCAATGGCGTGAAGGTCTCCATCGCGCTGGAAGAAACCGGCCTGCCCTATGAGCCGCACCTGGTGAACTTCGGCACCAACGACCAGCTCTCGCCGGAGTTCATGAGCCTGAACCCCAACAACAAGATCCCGGCCATCATCGACCCCCATGGCCCCGGCGGCAAACCGCTGGCCCTGTTCGAGTCCGGCGCCATCCTGGTCTACCTGGCCGCCAAGACCGGTCAGCTCATGCCGACCGATGAAGCGGGCAGGTACGAGACCCTGCAGTGGCTGATGTTCCAGATGGGCGGCATCGGGCCGATGTTCGGCCAGCTCGGTTTCTTCCACAAGTTTGCCGGCCGCGAATACGAAGACAAGCGCCCGCGCGACCGCTACGTGACCGAGTCGCGCCGCCTGCTCAATGTGCTGAACCAGCACCTCAAGGGCCGCGACTGGATCATGGGATCGGACTACTCCATCGCCGACATCGCCACCTTCCCCTGGGTGCGCAACCTGGTCGGCTTCTACGAGGCAGGCGAACTGGTGGGCATCAAGGACTACCCCGAAGTCACGCGTGTGCTGGCGGCCTTCGTGGCGCGGCCCGCGGTGATCCGTGGCTTGAACATCCCCAAACGCGACTGAGCCGGAGCCCTGCATGTCACGCGAGAGCGAATTCCAGGCCGTGGCCCGCGAGCTGGGTTACGACTTCAACGGCGAGATCAAGATCGGCGGCAACTACACCCCGGTGGTACGCCACGGCGGCCAGGTCTATGTGAGCGGCCAGGTGCCGCGGGTGGGCAGTGAGATCGTGGTCACCGGGCGCGTAGGCAGTGACGTGACACTGGAACGGGCCCAGCTGGCCGCCAAGGTCTGTGTCATGCGCGCGCTGGCCCTGCTGCGCCAGTCCCCAGGCTCGCTCGACGCCATCAGCCGCGTGCTGCGTGTGACAGTCTTTGTGCAGGCGGCCGAGGGCTACACCCAGCTCAGCGAAGTGGCCGACGGCGCATCGGAGGTTCTGTTCCGTGTGCTCGGCGAGGCTGGCGTCCATACCCGCACCTCGGTCGGCGTGGCGCAGTTGCCGAAGAACGCAGCGGTCGAGCTGGACCTGATCGCGGCCGAGGGCTGAGCCGAGGGCGCCACCGGCAGGCGCCTTCTGATCTCAGCGCGCTACCCAACCCAGGCCATGCGCGTGCAGGCTTTGCACGTACCAGCGGTCCCTGGTTTCCGTGAGGCTCGTGACTTCGGGGTAAGCCCCGCTGGGGTCCTGCAGGTCCATCACCACCTGGCCCGCCTCGTTGAAGGCGAAGACATGGCCGTAGGCCTTGGGGATGGGCCACAGGGCACGGGGCAGGCGCAGCGTGAGGCTGCGCAACCAGGGCTTTTGCGCGAGCTGGTCCACCTTGGGATTGCGCGGCTTGACCAGACCCACCCAGATGCGGCCCTCCTGCCCGCGCATCAGGTTGTCGGGGTAACCAGGCAGGTTGTCGAAGAGCACAGAGGCCTCGGCGTTGCCGGTCTTGACCAGAGGGGACAGGTCCAGGTTCTGCGCGGCTACGGCCAGCTTCCAGATGCGGTACTGGCCGGTTTCGCTGACGTAGAGCGTGCGCTCGTCCTGGCTCAGCGCCACGCCGTTGGCAAAACTCAGACCCCGGGCCACGACACGGGTAAGTTTGCTTGCGGGGTCGTATTCCAGTACGCGGCCCGTGCTGGCCTGCTCCAGGATATCGAGCACGCTGGCCTCAAAGGTGCCACCCCACACCCTGGGAGCAAAACGCCCCGAGGCATCGCTGAAGTAGATCTTGCCGCTCCTGGCCACCACCACCGAGTTGGCATACAGAATGGGCGTGTCACCTGCCTTGTCGGTGAGCAGGGTGACCCTGCCGTCGGGCGCGATGGACAGCAGGCCCTTCATGGCATCGGCAGCGATCAGGTGACCGGCTGCATCAAAATCAAAACCCAGCACACGGCCGCCCGTGTTGGCAAACACCTGCTGCTCGCTGCCGTCCGGCTCCATGCGCAGGATGTTGCCGCTCAGGACCGTGGTGTAGAGCTTGCCGTCCTTGCCTATGACCACATGCTCGGGCCCCACCTCGCCCTTGAGGTCGATCATCTGCAGCTGGGCCAGCTTGGCATTGACCGCATGGGGCCCCGCGTAACCCGGCGCCACCGATGGGTTCCAGACCACGGGTTGGATGGGCACGGGCCAGGCCAGCAGGTAGAGCACGGTGGCCAGCAGCAGCACGGCCACGCCCAGGACGATTTTTTTGATTCCGCTTGTACGCATCTTGTCTCCCTCTTGTTTTGTATGCCCGTCAACGCCGGATGCATGACCCTGCGCCGGAGATGGTGGCGCCATGCGCGCCGCCGAAGGCTAGCGCCCCATCAGCGCCTGCACGTGCGCGGCCGTACCGCTGGCCAGGCCTTCCAGGCTGTAGCCGCCTTCAAGCACGGACACGACGCGGCCCTGGGCCGTTTCGTCGGCCACCTTCATGAGCTCGCGGGTGATCCAGTAATAGTCTTCGTCGGTGAACTTCAGACCGCCCAGCGGGTCCAGGTGGTGGGCGTCGAATCCGGCCGAGATGATGAGCAGCTCGGGCGAGAACTCGCGCAGCGCGGGCAGCAGCACATCCGTCATGGCCGCGCGGAAGGCGGCCGAACCCGTGCCCCGGGGGAACGGCACATTGACGATGTTGTGGGCCACGCCTGTCTCGTTCTTCGCGCCGGTGCCCGGGTAGAACTGCCCCTGGTGGCAGGAGCCGTAGAACAGGTCCGGATCGTCGTAGAAGCTGTTCTGCGTGCCATTGCCGTGGTGCACGTCGAAGTCCACCACCGCCACACGCTGCAGGCCGTGCTGTTCGCGCGCATGCACGGCCGCTATGGCGGCCTGGTTGAACACGCAGAAGCCCATGGCATGGTCCGCCTCGGCATGGTGGCCGCACGGGCGTGTGGCGCAGAAGACGTTCCTGGCTTCTTTCTTGACCACATCGTCCACACCCGCGCAGGCCGCACCCACACAGCGCAGTACCGCCTCCAGCGTGCCGGAAGACATGATGGTGTCGCCCGCGTCCAGGGCGCGGTAGCCCTCTTCCGGCGACATCTCCTTCACGCTTTCCACGTAGTTGGGCGTGTGGATGTGCAGCACCTGCTCGAAGGTGCCCAGGGGCGCATCACGCCAGACGGCAGTGGCGAACGCAGGCGTCTTCAGGGCCGCCAGCACGGCCTCCAGGCGCTCGGGGGATTCGGGGTGGTGCGGGCCGGGCCGGTGTTCGAAACAGGCTTCGTGGGTGTAGATCAGGGTGTGCATGGGATGGGTCTTCCTCAAATGGTCTGAGCAGGCGAACTCAGGTTTGTCCGGGGTGAATCTAGCACGACACGAAGCCCGTCGCCGGGCGGGTCTGTGCCCCCTGGGCCGCTCAGGCACGCAGTCACGCCAGGGCTGGCCCAGGGATCTCCCGGTTGAAAAACGGTATATACGGTTTATATTGAAGCCTGTTCCGTGAACGGCATGGAGGTCCGGCATGTCACAAGAGGTCTATCTGTGGTGGACGCTGCTCGTCGGCGTGAGCTGCGTCAATCTGCTGGCCTGGTCCTGGGCAGCACGGGCGCTA
This sequence comes from Hylemonella sp., assembly GCA_040376915.1. GTDB lineage: Bacteria > Pseudomonadota > Gammaproteobacteria > Burkholderiales > Burkholderiaceae_C > Hylemonella. The sequence goes on along the minus strand of JBEIPS010000045.1, from coordinate 3,551 downwards.
AGACTGCGCCAGGGTGCGCTGCCGGGGCCGGTGTATGCCTCGCGCAGGCTGCAGCTCATCTTTTCCGCCGGTTATGTTCTGGGTTGTGCCTACCGCTCGGCCCTGCCGGTCTTCGATGTACAGCGCATCTGCCTGGTGGACAGCTGGTTCTCCAGCGTCATCGTGGGGCGTTCCGTGGCCACGATCGCCGAGCTCTGTTTTGTGGCGCAGTGGGCGCTGCTGCAGCGGGAACTCGCGCAGCTCACGGACAGCCGGGCGGCAAGGGCTGTCGCCCTGGCCGTGGTGCCCCTGATCGCGATCGCCGAAACCTTTTCCTGGTACTCGATACTGACCACGTCCAACTTCGGCCACGTGATCGAAGAGTCGCTCTGGGGCCTCACCGCGGCCCTGCTGGTGGCCAATATGGTCCTCAACCAAGACCGGCTCTCACCCTCGGTGCGCCCCTTTCTGCGCACGGTCTGCCTCATCGGCGTGGGCTACGTGCTGTTCATGTTCCTGGTCGACGTGCCCATGTACTGGGATCGCTGGGTGCTGGACGAGGCCAGTGGCCGCGCCTACCTGAGCCTGGGCCAGGGGTTTGCCGACGCGTCGGAACGCTGGATCGTTTCGCACCAATGGCAGGTCTGGAAAAGCGAAGTGGCGTGGATGACGCTGTACTTCAGCGTGGCGGTGTGGTTCAGTATCGCGATGGTGCACGCGCCGGTCCTGCAACGCCACACGGGCACACCGCAGCCCGTCTGAGGGACCCGGCAACGGGCCGACGCTTTTCAGCCGTCCAGGTCACCCCAGCCGCTGACCTTGCTGAACAGCACCTCACCGGTGGGGACATGGATGACACGCACCACCCCGCCCGGCGGGTCGGTGATGCTCTTGGCGGCCAGGGACACGGCGAGCTCGCGGTTCGTCAGCCGGGAGCCATTGCGGACGTTGGAACCGGGCAGTGATGCCACGATGGGGGCCGTGCTTTCGATCTTGTAGGCCGGGATGTTCATGTCTGCCTCTCCTTGCTTGGTTCACACCTGTACAAGGTAGCGCCTCACCGGCGTTTGGCAAGCTTATTTACAAAACCTGTCATCTCTCAATGGATGGCACAGACCGAGAAACAATAACTATCGCCTGTAACGGTACCGACACAGGATGACCCAAGCGCTGGCAACAGGGGCCCCCTGCTCACACCCGTAGCGGACTTCCAGTCGCGGCCTCAGTCACCGGACCGGGCCGCAGGCCGGCCGCCTCAAGGTGAATCCGGGAAACGCAAGAGGGCCACCCTGCGTGCCTCGGCATTGACCCGCAGCTGGCAACTGTCGCTCACTTCGCGCCCTTGCAGGCTGTTGCAACGCCAAAGAGCCTCGGCGTGCTGGGCATCGGCCTTCTGCCGCAAGCCGCTTTGCAGCACGGATCCATTGACGACGTAGTAAAAGGCCAGCAACAGGACTGCCAGCGTCAGGATGCCCACGATGATGGGCCAAAGCTGTGCTTTGTCCCTGGAGGCCAGGCGGTCTTCCTCGGCCTCCTGCAGCAATTCCAGCCGCAGCGCGGCAGCACCGGCGATTCTGACGCTCGACGCTGTGGCATCGGAAAAATGGGGATCCATGAGCAACTCTCAAATCAGCCCGCGTAGCGCGGGCCGTCTGGACCCAATGTACAGCGGCCCGGCGCCCTTGTGTGCGTGCCCGGCAGGAATACAGGCCATAGACCGGGTATTGACCCAAAAAAAAGCCTCCTGCCCATGCAGGAGGCTGTTTGCCGCTAGGGGTTCAGACCTTGTCGAAGCTGAACTGGCCCGGGTTCTTGATCGGGTCCACGTCCACGGCAATGACGTCCTTGGGCGCGAAGCGGCCTTCGAGCAGCAGTTTCGAGAGCGGGTTCTCGATGCGCTGCTGGATGGCGCGTTTGAGCGGCCGGGCGCCGAACACGGGGTCGAAACCCACCTTGGCCAGTTCGGCCAGGGCCTTGTCCGACACCTGGAGCGCCAGTTCCATCTTGCCCAGGCGGTCCTGCAGAGCCTGCAGCTGGATGCCGGCGATGCTGGTGATGTGCGCGGCGTCCAGTGCGTGGAAGACCACAGTCTCGTCGATGCGGTTGAGGAACTCGGGACGGAAGTGGTTCTTGAGCTCGCCCCAGACCGCGTCCTTCACGTCCTCATAGGACTCTCCCACCATGCTCTGGATCAGGTGCGAGCCGATATTGCTGGTCATCACGATGACGGTGTTCTTGAAGTCCACGGTGCGACCCTGGCCATCGGTCAGGCGGCCGTCGTCCAGCACCTGCAGCAGCACATTAAACACATCGGGGTGGGCCTTCTCCACCTCGTCGAGCAGCAGCACGCTGTAGGGCTTGCGACGCACAGCTTCGGTCAGGTACCCGCCCTCCTCGTAACCCACATAGCCGGGCGGCGCGCCGATCAGGCGGGCCACGGAGTGCTTCTCCATGAACTCGCTCATGTCGATGCGCACCAGATGGTCCACGCTGTCGAAGAGGAAACCCGCGAGCGCCTTGCACAGCTCGGTCTTGCCCACGCCCGTGGGGCCGAGGAAGAGGAAGGAACCGGTGGGGCGGTTCGGGTCGGACAGGCCCGAGCGTGAGCGGCGGATGGCGTTGGCCACGGCGCTGATGGCCTCGTCCTGGCCCACCACGCGCTCGTGCAGCTTGGTTTCCATCTGCAGCAGCTTGTCTTTCTCGCCCTGCATCATCTTGGCCACGGGAATGCCGGTGGCGCGGGACACCACTTCGGCGATTTCTTCGGCGCCCACCTGGGTACGCAACAGGCGCGGCGCGCTGCCTTCCCCCTGCCCCTGTTCGCGGGCCTGGGCTTCCTTGAGCAGTTTTTCCAGCTCGGGCAGCTTGCCGTACTGCAGCTCGGAGACCTTGGCGAAATCGCCCTTGCGGGTCAGCTCGGCGATCTGCGTCTTGAGCTTCTCGATGTCTTCACGCACGTGTTGGCTGCCCTGGGCCTGGGCTTTCTCGGCCTTCCAGATTTCGTCGTAATCAGCAATCTCCTTCTGCAGCTTGCCGATCTCTTCCTGGATGAGTTCCAGGCGCTTTTGCGAGGCCTCGTCCTTTTCCTTCTTCATGGCCTCGCGCTCGATCTGCAGCTGGATGAGCCGGCGGTCGAGCTTGTCCATGACTTCGGGCTTGGAGTCGATCTCGATCTTGATCTTGGCGGCGGCCTCGTCGATCAGGTCGATGGCCTTGTCGGGCAGGAAACGGTCGGTGATGTAGCGGTGGCTCAGTTCGGCCGCGGCCACGATGGCGGGGTCGGTGATGTCCACGCCATGGTGCACCTCGTACTTCTCCTGCAAGCCGCGCAGGATGGCGATCGTCTGCTCCACGGTGGGCTCGCCCACCAGCACCTTCTGGAAACGGCGCTCCAGCGCGGCGTCCTTCTCGATGTATTTGCGGTATTCGTCCAGCGTGGTGGCGCCGATGCAGTGCAGCTCGCCGCGCGCAAGCGCCGGCTTGAGCATGTTGCCGGCGTCGATGGCGCCTTCGGCCTTGCCGGCGCCCACCATGGTGTGCAGCTCGTCGATGAAGAGGATGATGCGACCTTC
>JBEIPS010000215.1:0-1544 GCA_040376915.1 Hylemonella sp. | reverse complement strand
GAACTGGCCACGCGGGAACCCGAGGTGCAGGGCCTGCTGGCCCTCATGGAGCTGCAGGCCTCGCGCACCCAGGCGCGCACCGACGCACAGGGCCGCCCCGTGCTGCTGCTGGCACAGGACCGCACGCGCTGGGACCATCTGTTGATACGCCGTGGTCTGGCCGCGCTGGAGCGGGCCGAGGCCCTGGGCGCACAGCAGGACCGGTCCCTGGGACCTTACGCCCTGCAGGCCGCCATTGCCGCCTGCCACGCACGCGCCGCGCAGGCGGCCGACACCGACTGGCCACGCATCGCCGCGCTCTACGACGCACTGGCCCAGACTGCGCCTTCGCCCGTGGTCGAGCTCAACCGCGCGGTGGCCGTGGCCATGGCCTACGGGCCCCAGGCGGGCCTGACCATCATCGACACCCTGCGCACCGACAAGGCCCTGCAGGCCTACCAGTGGTTGCCCAGCGTGCGCGGCGACCTGCTGGCCCGTCTGGGCCGCACGCAGGAAGCGCGGCAGGAGTTCGAACGCGCCGCCGCGCTCACCCACAACCTGCGCGAACGCGCCCTGCTGCTCGAACGCGCGCAGGAGATGGGCGCGGATGGCACCACCCCCTTGCATTGACACCCCCATCCTCGCGAGGCCTCACACCATGCTCAAGCACCACAAGTTCACCACCTGCCTCTGGTTCGACCGGCAGGCCGAAGAGGCCGCCCAGCACTACTGCGGCATCTTTCCCAACTCGCGCCTGCACACGATCACGCGTTACACCGAGGTCGGCTTCGAACACCATGGCCAGGCGCCAGGCTCGGTCATGACCGTGAGCTTCGATTTGGACGGCCAGTCTTTTGTCGGGCTCAACGGCGGTCCGGTGTTCCAGTTCAGCGAGGCGGTCTCCTTCCAGATCGGCTGCGAGACCCAGGCCGAGGTGGACCACTACTGGGACAAGCTGGGTGCCGGCGGCAACCCCGCCGCCCAGCAGTGCGGCTGGTTGAAGGACAAATTCGGCGTGTCCTGGCAGGTGGTGCCGCACCTGCTGCTGGACCTGCTGCAGCACCCGGACCCGGCCACGGTGCGCCGTGTGAGCGAGGCCATGTTCCAGATGAAGAAGCTGGACATCGCTGCGTTGCGCCGGGCTGCCGGCTGAGGCGGTTTCCCCGCGGCATTTTTCTTGGAAAGGAAGACCATGAACAACCCTGTAGGCTGGTTTGAAATCTACGTCGACGACATGGCCCGTGCCAGGGCCTTCTACCAGGGCATGCTGGGCGTGGAGCTCACGCCCCTGGGCAACCCGAGCGCAGACAATCAGGGCCTGGAGATGTGGGCCTTTCCCATGGACCAGGCGGTTTACGGTGCCTCCGGCGCCCTGGTGCGCATGCCCGGTTTTGCGGCCGGTGGCAACAGCACCCTGATCTACTTCAGCTGTACGGACTGCGCCGTCGAGGCGGCGCGGGCCGTCCAGCACGGCGGCAGGATGCAGAAGGAGAAAATGTCCATCGGCCCCTACGGTTACATCGCCCTGCTGTTCGACACCGAAGGCAATATGATCGGCCTGCACT
>JBEIPS010000151.1:0-3629 GCA_040376915.1 Hylemonella sp. | reverse complement strand
GTGGACATCTACGGCAACCACCGGGTCTTCTTTTCATTGCAGACACCGCACACCCAACTGCGCGTGGTGGCGATCAGCGAGGTGCGCACGCGCGCGCCGCAGGCGGCGGACAGCCGCATCGCCTGGGAGGCGCTGCGCGAACAGTTCCGTTACCACGCGGGTGCGGCCTGGAGTGCGTCCGCCGAATTCAGCTTCGCTTCGGCGCGCGCGCCGCGTGATGAAGCTTTCGCGGCCTACGCACGCCCCAGTTTCGGCCCCGGCGTATCAGCCCTTGCCGGTGCCCGCGACCTGATGTCGCGCATCCATGCCGACTTCACCTACGAGACGGCCAGCACCGAGGTCAACACGCCGCCGCTGGAGGCCCTGGCCCTGCGCAAGGGCGTGTGCCAGGACTTCGCCCACATCATGCTCGGCTGCCTGCGCAGCCTGGGCCTGGCGGCGCGTTATGTCAGCGGTTACCTGCTGACCCGGCCCGCCCCCGGCCAGCCCCGGCTGGTGGGCAGCGATGCCTCGCACGCCTGGGTGTCCATCTACCTGCCGGACCTGCCCGGTGCGCAGGAGGGCCAGGGCTGGTACGACCTGGACCCGACCAATGACCGCGATGGCTGGGGCACACCGGGGGCAGACTATGTGACCGTGGCCACGGGCCGCGACTATGCCGACATCTCGCCGATCCGTGGCGTCATCCACGGCGGCGGGAAGCACACCCTGGCGGTGGCCGTGACGGTGGAGCCCGTCGACGCGCCGGAGCCGACGGCAGCGAGCTAGGGCGGGCTTGCCGGCTGCGGGTTCCAGCGCTGGGGCGTGAAGCTGAACACCCGCGGGTCGCCCAGGTCAACCCGGCCCCGCACCCAGCCCATGAAGGGGTAGCCGTAGACCTCGACCCGCGTGAAATTCTCCAGCACGTTCTTGCCCGTGGCATCCAGCAGCGGCTGGTTGAGCTGGTAGCTGTGCGTGTCACCGTGCACCAGCACGACCTGCCCCGCATAGGCCTGGGTCTCCTGCCGCAGCTGATCGACGAGGTCGCGGTAAGCCGGCCGGGCACGGCCGGCGGCCGCGGCCTCCAGTTCCGGATTGGCCTGGATCACGATCAACACGCCAGCCAGCTTGCGGCTGCGCGCCAGGTCGAAGGCCTGGGTCAGCCAGGCACGGTTGGCGGCACTGCGCTCGATGAACTCGGCGACCGGTCCGCTGCGTCCGTCCACACCGTGGTAGTTGTTCTGGCTGCCCGGCACGTGCAGGCCGACGAAGAGCACGGAACCCCGTTCCCAGCGCACGTTCTCGCGGTAGGCGGCATGGGCCGGGTCACGGCTCTGGCGCGCCAGCGAAAAGGAAGGCTGACCCAGGGTCTGCTCATCCCGGTAGAACAGCGCGCGCAGGTAAGCCAGGCGTTCCAGCGGATCGTAGCCGCCGTTGCTGCGCCGATGACAGTCGGTCCACTCGTTGTCGCCGGGCACATAGATGAGGGGCAGCGGAGCCGCCTGGAAGACACCCAGGACGTCCTGGTAGACCTCGTCACGGCAGACGCTGGAGCCGCTCTTGATGTCACCGGCATGCACGGCAAAGGCTGCCCCCTGCCGCGCCATGTCGGCCATCATGGCCGGCAGCTGGTCCCGTTCCCAACTGCTATAGGGGGTATCACCGAACAGGGCAAAGGAAAAGGGCTGGGCCGCCAGCGGCAGGGCCGACAGAGCGGCCAGTGTGAAGGCGAGGCAACGCAGTACGGAGGGCCGCAAGGGTACTGGCAGCCCCATCAATCGGCGCCGCGCCAGCGATGGTTGATCTGGCGCGTGGCGATCGCCTGCACGCGACGGCCCAGTGCCATGGCGGCCTCCAGCAGCAGCAGCATGACGAGGGCCACCACACCGCCGGCGATCAGGGCCTCCTGCGTCAATGGCACGGTGGCGTTGTACTGGAGCAGGGTCTGCTCACGCAGGTCGTGATCGGCCTTGAAGAGCAGATGCCAGAGGCGACCCGGCAGATGGGTCTGCAGCGCCTTGACCTCTGCTTCGAAGCGCAGCTTGCGCTGGTACATACGTTCGATGGCGTCACCTTCGGCCTGAAAGGCGGCCACCTTGCTCTGGCGATGCATGGTGATCAGCGCCTCGACATTGCCGCCGGTGTGCTGGTTGGCAATGATCAGGAAAGGCTGGAAGTTGATGGTGACTTCGCGCAAGGTGGCATCCACGCGCTTGGCGTACTGGTCCGTCAGATGGGGCAGCTGCATGCCGGCCAGCAGACAGACGCAGGCAACGATGATCATCATGTAACGCAGCAGGACCGACATGGTTTGACTCCGGGAAGGTATTCCCGACATTAAACCAAAGCCGCCCGGCTGGCGGACCGCAGAAACAAACGCTTGCAGTTTGGGCGGTGCCCGCCCCGGCTCAGCTCGTTTCGGCCACGTCGGCCGCGATGCGGCGCAGGGCGTCCACGTACATGGCCACGGGCTGGCCGCCCGAGATCAGGTACTGGCGATTGACGATGACGGCCGGCACGGAGTTGATGCCGGCCTGCTGCCACTGCATCTCGTTCTCGCGCACGGCCAGGGCGTAGTCGTTGCCGCCCAGGATCTCGCGGGCCCGCGCATCGTCCAGGCCCACGGTACGGCAGGCCGCGACCAGCACCTCGGCATCGGAGACGTTTTCGGCCCGGCCGTGGTAGGCGGCCAGCAGTTCCTTCTTGAGCGCGTACTGCTTGTCCGGGCCCTGTTCACCGGCCCAGTGCAGCAGGCGATGCGCGTCGAAGGTGTTCCAGATGCGGCCGCGCCCCTCGGGTTTGAAATGGAAGCCCACCTCGGCGCCGCGCGCGCGGATGGTCGCACGGATCTGCGCCTGCTGCTCGGGCGTGGAGCCGTACTTCTGCGTGAGGTGCTCGGCCACGTCCTGGCCCTCGGGGCCCATGGCGGGGTTGAGTTCAAAAGGCTGGAACTGGATATGGGCGTCGACCTGGCCCAGCAACTGGTCCAGCGCCTGCTCCAGGCCACCCAGGCCCACGGCGCACCAGGGGCAGGCCACGTCGGAAACGAAATCGATCTGGAGGGTAGTGGTCATGACATTTCGGATATTGAAGAGCGCATCGGCGACGTCAGCAATTGTGACGCAGCCCGGCCGCCAGGGCCGGGACACCGAAGCAAAACCCTGGCGCATCAGGGTCTAGTTCTTGTTGGTTCACTTCGGCCTGGACGTCAGCCGTTTCCCCAGACTTTCCAGTTCACGCACAGCCAGTGCGATCACCCGCGCCGACCAGTCGTCATGCTCCTGCTGCGGTCCGCGCAGGATGCCCAGCCGGCTCTTGAAACGCGAGCCGTCCAGGCGGCGAAACACCACCTGCCCCTGGGGCAGGGTCGCAAAGGAAGCGGGCACGATGGCCACGCCCAGCCCGCAGCCCACCATGGCCAGGACATTGACGAACTGGCCCGCCTCATGGCGGATGTCGGGTGTGAAGCCCGCCTCCATGCACAGCGCCGCCGTCCGGTCGTAGTAGTCGGCGTCCTGATAACGCGAGAAGCTCACAAAACGCTCGTGCGCGGCCTGCCGCAATGACAGGGGCTTGCGACTGCGCGCCAGGGGGTTGCCCTGGGGCAGGGCCAGGCAGTAGGGGTCGTCGATGCAGGCCGCCATCTCCGC
>JBEIPS010000015.1:0-48648 GCA_040376915.1 Hylemonella sp. | reverse complement strand
GTGTCATGAGCGAGGGCGTGTCATGAGCGAGGGCGTGTCATGAGGCGTCGGGCGCTGGCCCGGCTGATGGGCAGTACGGTCCTTTCCCAGGCCTTTCTTTCCGGCGCGGGCTTTCTGGTGGCCTTCATCCTGCTGCACCGGCTCGGCCTGGAGCCCTATGGCTTTTATGTGCTCGTCAGTGTGGCCCTGATCCTGCTCGTCAGCCTGCAAGGTGCGTTCTTCCAGGTGCCTGTCGTGCTGGCGCTGTCGCGCACCAGCCTGGAAGAACGGCAATCCTTCGTGGGCGGACTCATGCGTTCGCGCACGCGATTGGCGCTCTGGCTCGCAGGGCTCGCCCTCGGGGTCGATGCCCTGGTCTGGGCCGCCGGCCTGGTCGACACCGAACATGCCCTGCTTGTCGGTGTCGGTGCCCTGACGGCGGTGGCCATGCTGCGCCGGGAGTTCAGCCGTGCCGTGTTGCTGGGCCACCATCGTACGGGCGACGTGTTGCTGGGGGACCTGATCTATGTGGCGCTCCTGGTCGGCGGTACCTTCGGCGCGACTTTCCTGCCGCTGGCGACGGTGTTCGCGGTGGCGAGCGTGGGGGTGGCGGCGCTGGTCAGCGGGGAGCTGCTCTCCCGCAGGCTCTGGCGCTTCGAGCCCTGGGACCGCGAGGGCTCGCGCCATGCCGTGCGCGACATCTCCGTCCAGGGGGGCTGGGCCGTGCTGGGCGCAACGGTGCACTGGTCGTTCAGCCAGGGCTATACCTATCTCGTGGCGGCCCTGCTCGACGTGCGGGCCGTGGCGGCGCTGGCAGCGACCCGGCTCCTGCTCATGCCGATCAATCTGCTGTCGCTGGGCGTGAACCAGTCGCTCTATCCGCTGATCTCGCGCTGGCACGAGGCCGTGGGGCTGCGCGAGGTCTTCCGTCGCCAGGCCTGGATCACCGCGGTGCTGCTGGCCCTGGGCCTGCTGTACTGCGCGGGTGTCTGGTTGCTGCGGGACTGGTTCTCCGAGGTCGTCCTGAAAAAGACCATCCAGGGGCATGAACACCTGCTGCTGCTATGGAGCGCGGTGTTTCTGGTGATGCTGGTGCGCGACCAGGTCAGCAACCTGCTGGTGGTGTGCCTGAAGCTGCGCGCCCTGAGTCAGCTCACCACGGTGTGCTCGGTGCTGGCGGTAATGGCCATCTGGTTCGCGATTCCGGTCTGGGGCACCGAGGGTGCCGTGGCCGGCATCCTGATCGGTGAGGCCCTCAACATGCTGGGCATGCTGGTCCTGTTGCGCAAGGAGATGCGACGGCAACCGAAAACGGGTGCACCCGCATGATCCCGTCCGCCCCTCCCTTGTCCGCGCTGACGCCGCGCCGTGACCGCCGCTTTACCTGGCTGGCCGCCGGGGCGGTGTGGGTCATGTTCTACCTCATGGTCATTCCCGCGGGCTTCGATTACGCGGGCAGCGATCTGGACGACAGTGGCAATCCCTTGACGCGCCTGATGCTGATGGCGATCCTGGTGGCCGGATTGCTGGTGGCGGCCGGACGGTCCATGGCCACGTGGCGGGTCATCCGGGCGGTGAATCCCTTCTTCTGGCTGCTCGTCGGCATGTCTGTGCTCAGCGTGGTCTGGTCGATCGACCCCGGCATGACCGCGCGCCGCCTGTTCCGGATGCTCGTCGAGTGCAGCGCGGCCCTGGTCCTGGCCGTCGCCGCCTGGGAGCGGCTGCGTTTCCAGAACGTGGTGCGCCCCGTCATCACGGCGCTGCTCATCGGGTCCATCATCTTCGGGCTGGTGCGTCCCGACCTGGCGATCCATCAGGACAGTTCGCCCGAACTCTTCAACGCCTGGCATGGGCTGGCCACCCAGAAGAACACGCTCGGCGCGCTGGCCTCCTTCGGGGTCATCTTCTGGTTGCACGCCTGGATGAGCCGGACTGCGTCGAAATTTGCGGTATTGATCGGTGGGGCCAGCGCTGTGGCCTGCCTGGTCCTGTCACGCAGTTCGACATCGATGGTCGCGACGATCTTCGCCTGCTGCGTCATGGCGCTGATGCTGAGGACGCCAGGCTCCATGCGCCGAACCATGCCTTACGCGATTTCGCTCATCATCCTGACCATCACGCTGTACGCCCTGGCCATGCTCAGAGTGGTGCCGGGTCTGGACATCCTGCTGACGCCGATTCCCGCCATCACGGGCAAGGATCTGACGTTTTCCGGCCGCAGCGAGATCTGGAATGCGGTGGTTGCACACATCCAGATCCGCCCCTTGATGGGATCCGGTTACGGGGCCTACTGGAATGGTCCCATTCCGGGGACGGATTCCTACGTCGTCAAGTTCGTGCTCCACGGCTTCTATCCGGGGTCGGCGCACAACGGTTACCTGGACATCATCAACGACCTCGGTGCCATAGGTTTCCTGCTGCTGGTTGGCTTCATCCTGCGCTATGGCCGGGATGCCCTGCTGCTTTACCGCTACGACCGGGCGCAGTCGGCCCTGTACGTTGCCTTCTTCATGCAGCAAGCCATCGGGAACCTGTCGGAGTCCAGCTGGTTCAACGTCAAGGTGGTGCAGTTCGTCATGCTTGCCATGATGACGTTCTGTCTGGCCCGAAGCTTGCATGAAGCACAACGTGCGGCCAAGGCCGCACAGGTAGAGCGCACCACTTAGGGGGAGATCGCAATGGTCCGGCCCTCGCTTGTGTGACGCGGCGATGACGGCGCCCTGATGCAGGGCGTGCACGGGAAACAGAACACTGATTCTGGGCGCACCGCCTGCGTGCGCGTCGCGCTTTTCGGTGCGCTGGCTGCGGCCAGGGATCTGAACGGTTGACCCGGATCAACGTTCACGAAACCATGCGTTGCTGTTAGTCCGAATGACCTATTGAGGTGTCACGATAGACAGCTAGACTTCCTGAAAAGAAACATTTTTTACAAATTCTTTCAATTCAGGGGCTGTTATGAAAATCCAGGCAACGGTAGTAGGTCTTTTGATCGGTGCGGCAACGACGTTTGCTCAGGCGGGGCCCACCCAGGCCGACACGCTAGTCGCCACCTCGGGCTGGGTCTCCAGCCCGTCTGCCACCGGAAGCGTATCCACCGCTTCCCCCACCCCTGTCGCCAGCATGCAGCAGCCCGGTTCCGGGGCGCCAGCCCTGCAATCCGGCGACACCTCCGAGAACGATAACACCCCGCGGCTCGTGCTGCTCGGCCTGCTGGCCATGGGGTCCATTGCCTTGCGCCGGAGCGGTTCCGCACAGTGACTGGCTGGGGAGCCTTGGGGTCGGTCGGCAAAAACGGTCATTTTTGGCACTTGTATCGAAAATGCTGCGCTTGCAATTGATGTAACACCTGTTACCGAACCTAAGATGGGCTTCCAGCAAGTCCCCTGATGGGGTGGTAACCAGGGAGTGGCCGTGGCGGTTTCTATGCGTTCCAATATGCCGGTTGTCGGCATCGAGCTAAAGGCTCCACGTGATGAGCGTGGACGGGTTCCGGTTGCGATTCCGCGGGTGGAACGACGCCGGCTTCCCGTCAACTGGCCCAGCTTCAGTGATGTGGCGCATCGCATCCTGGCCGTGCGCAGCGCCGAGGACTTCGGGCTCGTCGCACGCAGTGACCTCCAGTACGCCATCCGGCACGACGTCCTGATCGCGGCATGGGGCGACTTCCGGCTGGGCTCCATCCACTACGATCTTCTCGCGACAGACCCGGGTATCGAAGGTCACAACGTCGCAGCCGGGGGCGTTGCGCCGATACTGAGCCAGCTGTTCGCAGGCTGGGTGGCCAATGGCCGCCAGCCCCTGCGGATGGACGTCACGGAATTCTCCGATGCCTGGGGACGGGGAGGCGTCGTTCCTGGCGCCGTTCCGACCATGGCGGGCATGCGTTCGGTTGCCCTGCATGGCATCCTGGACCAGCGTGGGCATGCCGACTGCCTTTATGCATTCTTCAGCACCATCCAGGTTCCTGACCGTGACGACAGCGACGCGCTCAAGTTGCTCGTCCCCTATATCGATGTTGCCTTGCGGCAGGTGCAGGCGCCGTCCCGCCAGGCGGGCGCTGCCGGCACGACCGGGTCCGTGGTCAAGGTTGTCAAGGATGACTCGCGGCTCAGCGAGCGTGAGGCCGAGATCATGAAGTGGGTCGCCCTGGGTAAGACCAATGTGGAGATCGGCAGCATCCTCAACCTGAGCTCGTTCACGATCAAGAATCACATGCAGCGCATTTTCAAGAAACTGGATGTGTTCAACCGGGCGCAGGCGGTTTCGGTCTTCAAGTCCCGCCATGGCTCAAATTCCCAAAGGTAGCAAGGGGCCCGGGCCCGACATTTCCTATCAGTTGCTTGGCGCCGAGGCTCCGCCCTCGCTCGGGCGCGACAGCCTGCTCAGCCTGCTTGAGGCGGCGATAGACCCCGTCATCCTCGTGCTTTCGGTCTGGTGGACCAGCGTACACCTGCGCGGGCGCCTGACGCTGCTGGACCTGACGATCTCCATCGTGATTTTCGCGCTGACCTTTCCGGGCAAGCACCGGCTCGCCAAGCGCCTGGGGAGCATGGTCAGCGAAGTCCTCGTCAGCTGGTACTGGACGGTCCTGATCCTGTGGGCCGGGTGTTACGCAGCGGCCTATCTGACGGTTTTCCCGTCCGCCGTTGTGCTTGCCTGGCTGCTTGTCATCCCCGTCGTCTCGGTGCTGGTCCACATGGGGCTGCGCGTGATCGCGCCTGTGCTGGTTCACCTGCAGGGGCCGCCGCTGCGGGCCGTGATCGTCGGCATGAACGAGCAGGGCGTGTTCCTGGCGAGCCGCATCACGCAGTCGCCTTACTCGCGTATTGAACTGGCCGGGTTCTTCGATGATCGTGATCTCGATCGTCTGGAGGCGTCCGGCGACTACCGGCTGATCGGCCATATCAGCGAACTCGCCGAATATGTCCGGACCCAGCAGGTCCAGCTCATCTACCTGTCCATTCCGATGGCGTCGCAGCCGCGCATTCTCCAGATACTCGACGACCTGAAGGACACCACGGCGTCCATCTTCTTCGTCCCCGACATGTTCGTCACCGACCTCATCCAGGGACGCTCCGGCGTGGTCTGTGGTGTCCCGGTCATTTCGGTGTGCGAGACGCCCTTCGCCGGTATTGCCGCCGTTGCCAAGCGCCTGCTGGACATCGTGCTGGCCATCTGCATCCTGATCCTCATCGCGCCGATCATGCTCATGTTCGCGGTCGCGGTGAAATGGACTTCACCGGGGCCCATCATCTTCAAGCAGCGTCGTTATGGGCTCGACGGCAAGCAGATCCTGGTCTACAAGTTCCGCTCGATGACCGTGACGGAAGACGGGGCCCAGGTGCAGCAGGCCCGCAAGAACGACAACCGCATCACCCCGCTGGGCGCCTTCATGCGCAAGACCTCCATCGACGAGCTGCCCCAGTTTGTCAATGTGCTGCAGGGTCGCATGAGCATCGTCGGGCCACGTCCCCATGCGGTGGCACACAATGAGCAGTACCGCAAGCTCATCAAGGGTTACATGGTGCGGCACAAGGTGCGGCCAGGCATCACCGGGTGGGCACAGGTCAACGGCTTCCGGGGCGAGACCGATTCGCTGGACAAGATGGAGGGCCGGATACGCTATGACCTGGATTACCTGCGGAACTGGTCCATCGCGCTGGATCTCTACATCGTCTACAGGACCGTGCGGCTGGTCCTCAAGGACGACAAGGCCTACTGAAGACTGACATGCACTGCCTACGTAATATCTATTTCAGGTCCGCATTCCTGCTGGCCGCCCTTCCCGGGCTGGCGCTCGCGCAGGAGGAGCCGCTGGCCGAGGACGTCGGCCCCAAGATCCTGGCCGGGCTCGGCGTGCAGGCGGTGGACAACCTCTTCGCCGCGTCTTCCAACGGGGTCTCCGACGTCATCGTCACCAGCACGCTCGGTCTTTCGCTGAAAGCGGCCCACAGCCGGCAGCGGCTGGCGCTGGATGCCGCCTTTACCGACAACCAGTACCTGGCGCATTCGGACTGGAACTTCATCGGGGCCAATCTTTCCGGGGGCTGGCAGTGGACCTCCGGCACCGGCTTCCACGGTGGGGCCAGCGCCAGCCATGTGGTGTCCCAGAACCCCGCCGTTGCCAATGCCAGTTCCACGCAGCGCAACCTGAATACGACCGACAGCAACCAGCTGTCGCTGGGCTACGAGCTGGACGGGGGCTGGGATCTCAATTCCGGCCTGGTGTACATCAGCTCCAAGAACGAGGGCGCGGTGGTGGGCCAGACGGGCTTCCAGTACAACGGCGTCTACCTTGGCACCACCTACACCTTCCGCAGCGGCAACACCATGACCTTGACGGTCCAGGACGCGAAGGGTAACAACATCTATGACTTTGCCATCCATTCCAGCGAACTGAAATTTTCGACGGGGGCGCAGCCGGAGGAGATCACCTTCACCTGGGAGCTCCTGCACTGGAACCAGACCTACGCGCTGCGCCCCGAGTTCAACTTTTCCGTCATCGGCGGTGGCGTACAGGCCAACTGGCCCATCACGGCGAAGACGACCCTGGGGGCAGCGGTGCTGCGGCAGTTCTACGCCAACCCGGGTCCCACGTCGATCTACTCGGTGACGGATTCCATCACGCTCACGCCTGCGTGGCAGATGTCACCCAAGCTGATACTGCGGGGGGTGATCCGCAGTGGCGTGACCCGTGACCAGGGCGATCCCGGCGGTGGGGCCTCGGGCCGCGTCGACCGTGTCCAGACGCAGTCCCTGGGGCTGTACTGGGCGCTACGGGACAATGCCCTGGTATCGCTCAGTGTCGGGCGTACCGAGCGGACATCGACCGCCGCCAACTCGGACTTCATTGCGAACAATGTGACGCTGCAGGCGACCTTGACGTTCTGATCCGGGGTAGCGGTGCTGCCGGGGTGATCCCGGTTTTTTGAAAAGGCATGAGGTGACGCAGATGGTTGTTAAGAATATTGTGGGCCGCCTGGTCGCGGCCGTCGTGTTTTTCACCGCCGCGCTGGCGGGTGCGCAGGCTGAGGAAAAGATCGTCAGCGACAAGCTGGGGCCGGGTGACGTGATCAAGGTGGTGGTCTACAAGAACCCGGACCTCAGTGCCGAGTACCGGATCCAGGAAAGTGGTCAGATCTCCTTTCCCCTGATCGGTGCCCAGCGGCTGGCCGGGAAGACCTTGCCGGAGGCCGAAAAGCAGATCGGCGCCGCCCTGGTGTCGGGTGGTTACATGCAAGCCCCCCAGGTCGCCATCAACCTCGTTTCGGCGCGTCGCCAGCAGGCGGTCGTGCTCGGCAATGTTGCCAAGCCCGGCCTGGTGCCGCTGGAGTTCGTCAACACCCGCCTGTCGGACGTGCTGGCGCTGGCCGGTGGTGTCACGCCGACGGGTTCCGACAACGTCATCGTGACGGGCCAGCGCAACGGCGCCAATTTCCGGCGGGAAATCAACATCTCGCAGGCCTACGGCAAGGGCGAGAACGATGGCGATGTGCTCATCGCCGGCGGAGACGTGGTCTACGTACCGCGCGCCCAGGTCTTCTACGCCTATGGCGAGGTCCAGAAGCCGGGGTCCTACCGCCTGGAGAACCAGATGACGCTGCAGCAGGCGCTGGTCACCGCCGGCGGTCTTTCCAAACGCGGGACCGAAAACCGGGTCCGGGTCCAGCGGCGCAAGGCCAACGGCAGCTACGAGGAGGTCGCCCCGGCCCTGACCGACCTGCTGCTGCCGGACGACGTGGTTTTCGTGCGCGAAAGCCTGTTCTGACATGAGCGATACGCATGCCAGGCCGAACGCAGACTCCTTCGATGGGTCGGTGGCCATTTCAACCTGCCGACGGGACAAGCTGTTAGCGCACGCGGCGCGCAGGGCCTTGCGCATCCTGGCCCGGCGGAAATCTGCCGCCAACCAGGTGGTCTGTGCCCGCCTGATGATTTGCCCACAATGCCGATAAGCCACGCTGACCAGCCAGATGCCGCACCCGCGTCACTCGAATTCGAGGCCGTCCAGGGGCTGGCGGGCTATCGCCAGATCGAAGCGCAATGGCGCGAGCTGGCCCGGACCCTGGGGGTCGACTGCTCGTTCCAGCACCGGCCGGAATGGACGCTCGCGTTTCTGACCTCAGGTGCCGGTGATCCGGACGCCGTCTGGTTCGTCACGGCGCGACGGCAGGGCACGCTGGTGGCCGTTGCCCCCTTGCAGTACCAGAACTACCGGGTCGGCCCTTTCACTCCGAAGCTGCTGGGCACCATCGATGACGATCAGCTCCAGCTGTCGGATTTTGTCTTCCGCAAAGTGCCTGAGAACGCGCAGTTCATGCAGGAGCTGGTGGCCTGGCTGAAGACCCGCTCGGGTCTGCGCTGGGATGGGCTGCGCTTGCGCAAGCTGCGCGAGGACGCGGCCGTCTGCTATGCGGCTGCCCATGCCCTGCCGGGTCGTGCCCAGGCGCTGCAGCACGACACTAGTGCCTGGTTTGAAGCACACGCGGGCTACGAACATGCCATTGCCGCCATGACCGGCGATTTCCGTCGCAATGTGCGTCGCCAGCTGCGCCGTGCGGAAGAGACCTGGACCGTGCGCTCCGAGACGGCCACCAGCGGCGAGGCCTTGCAACGGGCGTTCGAGCATTTTCTGAAGATCGAGGCGTCGGGCTGGAAGGGCGGCGAGGGCGGTGCGATCAACTGCCAGCCGACCCTGCAGGCCTTTTACCAGTCGCTGGTCCGTGACGCAGGCGCGGAGGGCGCATGTGTCATCAACCTGCTCTGGTTCGGGGACGAAGCCGTGGCGGCCCAGTTTGCACTGAGGGCCGGGCGTACCCTGCACATCCTCAAGTTCGGCTACAGCGAGACCTACGCCAAGTTCGCACCAGGCAACGTGCTGCTCCAGATGATCATCCAGCAGGCCTGCGAGGATGCACAGACGGATGTCGTCAGCCTCGTCAACTTCCCCCCCTGGTCCATCCGGTTCAGGCCGCACACGGCGGGCGTCTGGTCCTATTTCATCCCGAACAACACCTTGCGCGGCCATGCGGCGCTGATAGGCCTGCTGGCCAAGCGCACGCTGGATCGCTGGCGCCAGCGGCGTGCGGCTGCGGATGCCGGCGCCAAGACAGATCCGGCCCCGGCCGCTTCCTGAACGGCTCGCCATTCGGCAGACCGGCACCGGGTGCTTGTGATGTTCCGGCAGCTGTGCCGCCGGATGCAGGCTTGATGGTAGGGCAGGGCCTGCCTTGCAGAAGGCGTCATTGATGGCTGGCAGAATCTGCTCATGCAGCATCTCCCCCCCTTCATTTCTCCGCAAGCCTACGATGACGCCGCCGAGGCCTTGGCCCAGGTCCACCTGATCTATGACGCCGGCATCGCCCACCTGCGCCAGGGCATGCAGCGTTTTGTGGCGGGTGATGACAGCGCCGGGCCCGTGCGGGCCTTCTACCCCCTGGTGCGCATCCGGACCGACACCGTGCTGCGCCAGGCCGCGGGCGCGCAGGAGCGCCTGAGCTACGGCTTCGTGGCCGGGCCCGGGGTCTACGAGACCACCCTCACGCGCCCTGACCTGTTCAACAACTACTACCTGGAGCAGTTCCGCCTGCTGCTGCTCAACCACGGTGTGACGCTGGAGGTGGCGACGAGCAAGCAGCCCATCCCCGTGCACTTCTCCTTTGCCGAGAACGACCACATCGAGGGCAACCTCAGCGCCGAGCGCCGGCAGCTGATGCGCGACTGGTTCGACCTGCCCGATCTCACCACCATGGACGACGGCATCGCCAACGGCACCTACCAGCCGCAGCCGGGCCAGCCCCTGCCGCTCTCGCTGTTCACCGCCTCGCGCATGGACTACTCCCTGCACCGCCTGCGCCACTACACGGGCACGGTGCCCGAGCATTTCCAGAACTTCGTGCTCTACACGAACTACCAGTTCTACATCGACGAATTCATCCGCCTGGGCCACGAGCTCATGCAGGACGCGGGCGGCGACTATGCCGCCTTCGTCGAGCCCGGCAATGTGGTGACGCGCAGGGCGGGTGAGGCCGCGTTGCCCGGCGATGCATTGGGCAAGGCCCCGCCGCGCCTGCCGCAGATGCCGGCCTATCACCTGGTGCGACCCGACGGCAACGGCATCACCATGGTCAACATCGGCGTGGGCCCGGCCAACGCCAAGAACATCACCGACCACATCGCCGTGCTGCGCCCGCACGCCTGGCTCATGCTGGGCCACTGCGCCGGCCTGCGCAACGGCCAGCAGCTGGGCGACTACGTGCTGGCCCACGCTTATGTGCGCGAAGACCACGTGCTGGACGAAGAACTGCCCCTGTGGGTGCCCATCCCCGCGCTGGCCGAGATCCAGCTGGCCCTGGAGCAGGCCGTGGCCGACGTCACGGGTCTGCACGGTGCGGAGCTCAAGCGCGTGCTGCGCACGGGCACTGTGGCCACCACCGACAACCGCAACTGGGAGCTGCTGCCCGACAACCAGCCCCAGCGCCGTTTCAGCCAGAGCCGCGCCGTAGCCCTGGACATGGAATCCGCCACCATCGCCGCCAACGGCTTCCGCTTCCGTGTGCCTTACGGCACCCTGCTGTGCGTGAGCGACAAGCCCCTGCACGGCGAGATCAAGCTGCCCGGCATGGCCAACCACTTCTACCGTGAGCGTGTGGACCAGCACCTGCGCATCGGTATCCGCGCGCTGGAGCTGCTGAGAGAGGCAGGCCTGAACCAGCTGCACAGCCGCAAGCTGCGGAGTTTTGCGGAAGTGGCGTTTCAGTAACGGATCAAGTCCTCAGGGCTGTGCGGAAGTTGGCCGCTCGGCGCCAATCCGAATACGCACGGCTTTGTTACTCTGGCTTGTACCCGCTGCTCTTGAGCAAGGCCGCACTGTCTGCGATGTAGCGCAGGCTGTATTTCCTGAATTCATCGATGGTTTCGACGACGGGCTCGATGCCCAGTGGCGCATAGGCTCCGGACTGGACCAGTTGACGGGTGGCATCGTTGATGGCCTTGTGCAGTGTCTGCAGCCGGGCATCGGGCAGGCCCTTGGGGGCCCAGACGCCGTACCAGGACTCCGCGACGAAGTTGGGGTAGCCACTTTCCACGGCGGTGGGGACGTTGGGCATCAGTGCGCTGCGCTTGGCCGATGTCACGACGATGGGCTTGACCTTGCCGGCCTTGGCCAGGGTCTGCAGTGAAATGATCGAGTCGACCAGGATCTGGGTGGTCCCGCCCGCCACGTCGGTCAAGGCTGGCGCGGTGCCCCGGTAGACGGCGGTGGACAGGGTGAGCTGGCCTTCCTTGGCCAGCATCAGGGTGGCCAGATGGCTGGGCGCGCCCAGGGCGGGCAGGCCGGCGTTCCACTTGTCCGGGTTCTGCCGGGCGGCCTGCATGACGTCCTTGAGCTGGGACTGCGGCAGATCTGGGGAGATCACCATCAGCAGCGGGGCGGTGGCGGTGCGGGCGACGAAGCTGAAGTCGGTCAGGGGATCGTAGGGCGGCTTGGCCATGGCCTCCTTGGTCAGCAACTGGGTGGCCGCGGAAAACAGCAGGGTCATGCCGTCGGCAGGCGCGGCTTGTACGGCCTTGCCGCCGATGGTGCCATTGGCGCCGGGGCGGTTGTCGACGATCACGGGGACGTTGAGATCGGTCTGCAGTTGCCTGGCCAGCAGGCGCGCGGCGTTGTCGACACCGCCGCCCGCCGCGAAGGGCACGATGATCTTGATGGGCCCCTCCGGGAACTTCCCCTGGGCGACGGCGATGCTCGTCATGAGCAGACCGAGCGTCAGCCCCAGCAGTTTGTTGACACGAGTTTTCATGGTTGTCTCCTTTGGAAAAATGGAAAGATCAGGCCTCGCTGCGGTAGGCGCCACGCCAGGCGGCGGAGCCGCCCAGCAGAGGGGCGGCCAGGGCCGGGCCATGCAGTTGTGCATAGGACTCCAGTGTCTTGCGCATGCGCGGCAACAGCCAGTCGGCTACGGCGGTGCTGGCCTGCCCATCCCGCAGGCGCTGCAGGATGTCGCGTACGGCCCGCGCCTGCTCCGTCAGCGGGCCTTGCACCAGTAAAAAAGCGACCACCTCGGTCGCTCCTTCGCGCTCGCTCTGCGCCCAGAAGTAGTCTGCGATGTCGCGCTCGAAGTCTTCGAGTGTGACCGTCACCCCGCTCATGGCGCAGGTGCAACCCAGCGCAATGTGCTGCGTCGCCAGCCGATGCCAGAGATCGGACAGATACGCTGCCTGGGTGCGCTGGGATGCGTCCATGGTGTTCAGCTCAGCCGGTCATCTGGGCGCGACGGCGCGCGGTTTCCTGGGGCCGGACCTGTGAGCGGTCGTCGAGCACCACACCATACAGGGCTTCGGCCTGTGTGCGGCTCACATAACCTTCACGCACATCCTCGGCCACCAGGTCGGCATCGCGTTCCAGCGGGCTGCCGAAACCGCCGCCACCGCCTGACAACATCCTGTAGGCATCGCCACGCTCCAGGCGCACGTTGAAGATCTTGGCGTTGAGATGGTCGGTCTTCCACTCGCCCTTGTGACGTACCGCCAGACCGTTGCCCATGGCGTCCCCGCCGCCGTCCAGGCCCCAGGGCTTGCAGTGCACCCGATCGATCCGGGTGGTCACGGTGAAGGGTGAAAGGGCCTGCACCACCATCTCGGCGCCCAGTCCGCCACGGTGCCTGCCTGCGCCGCCTGAATCCTGGCGGATCTCGTATTTCTCCACCAGCACCGGGTACTTGGCCTCCAGCTGCTCGGTCGGGCTGTTGTGCGTATCGCCGTCGTTGATGCAGACCGTGACCGAGACGCCGTCCTCGCTGCTCTTGGCGCCCCAGCCACCGCCCAGCGGGCCGATGCCGACGATGAACAGCCGCCCATCTTCGGGCGAGATGCCATGGATGTTGGGAAACACCAGGTCGGCATGGTGGCCGGCAATCGAGCGCTGCGGAATGGCAGGCGCCAGGGCCTTGAAGATCGTGTCGATGACCGTCATGGGGAAGGTCATCCAGACGCGCATCGGATAGGGGCGCTCGGCGCTGATGACGGTGCCCATGGGCATGATGACCTTGAGCGAGCGGAAGGACCCGTCGTTGACCGGATAGTCGGTCGGTGTGGTCAGGCATTTGTAGGCCACCTGGGCGCAGGCGATGCCGGTGGTGAAACCCGAGTTGTAAAAACCCTTGACCTGCTTGCTCACATCCGAGAGATCGATCGTCATCTCGTCGCCCCGCACGGTCACTTTCACGCGGATCGGGATGCGCTTGCCGATCTCGAGGCCGTCGTCGTCCATGAAGGACTCGGCCTCATACACGCCATCCGGAATGGACAGGGTGTTCTGACGTGCCACCGCCTCCGACGAGTCCATGATCTGCTGGATCGAGCTGTTGACCGCATCGGCGCCGTAACGCTGCAGCAGTTCCACGTAACGGCGCTCACCGGTGGTGATGGCGGTGATCTGTGCGCGCAGATCGCCCAGGGCGCGCTCGGCCAACCGCACGTTCATGGCGATGATGTCGATCAGGTCCTGGTTGACGACACCTTCGCGCTGGTACTTGATGATGGGGATCTGGATTCCCTCGCTGAAGATGTCGGTGGTCACGTTGCCCAGCGTGCCCCCCACGTCCAGCCAGTGGGCCATGCAGCAGGTGAAGCCTTCGAGCTTGCCCTCGTGGAAGATGGGCATCGTGAACGTGAAATGGTTCAGGTGGCTGCCGGTAGTGTAGGCATCGTTGGTGACCAGGATGTCGCCGGGCAGGATGTTCTCGTAGCCGAAGTGCCGGATCTTGGCCTTGACGGTTTCGGACATGCCGCGGATGAACATGGGCAGGCCCAGGCCGATGGAGACCGTGTCGCCTTCCTTCGTGAACAGGCCGACCGTGAAGTCCAGCGCCTCGTAGATGATCAGGTTGTAGGCCGTGCGTGTGAGGTTGGTCTTCATCTCCTCCGTGACGGCGTACAGGCCGTTGCGGATGATTTCGACGGTGACCGGATCGACGGTCGTCGCGGTCTTGGTGTGGGTGGGCAGTTTCATGTCCGGTCGCTCCCGATGTCGATTTGCAGGTTGCCGAGTTCGTCCACGCGCAGCGCGTCGCCGGGCTGCACGACGGTGGTCGAGGCATGTTCCTCGATCAGTGCCGGACCGGTGACGACATTGCCCGCCAGCAGGCGATCGCGCAGGTAGACCGGCGTATCGGTCCAGCCTGAGCTGCGGAAGTACACGGGCTTGACCGCGCGCTGGGCCTGCGGGTCCAGTGTGGCCCCGCCCTGTGCGACGCTGTGTTTCTGCGGCTTTTTCATGGTGCCCAGCACCGTGACGCGCAGGCTTACCAGGTCGGCAGGCTCCTTGGGAGCGGAAGTGCCATAGCGCACCTTGTGCAGCTCGTCGAACTGGCGCTTGATCGCATTGCGGTCCTTGCCCTCGAAGAAGGCCAGCGGCAGATCGACCGTGACGGCGTGTTCCTGCCCCACGTAGCGCATATCGGCGGCGCGTTCGATCACGATGCCATCGGCCTTGATGCCCGACTGTGCCAGTGCCGCGCGCCCTTCGGCTTCCATGGTCTGGTAGAGCGATTCGATGTCCTCGAAGGAGACGTCGTTGAGCTTGCGGAACACGGACCGGACATAGTCGTAGCGCAGGTCCGAGAACAGCATGCCGTAGGCGGAGAAGTAGCCAGGCGCGTATGGAATCAGCACCTTGCGGATGCCGATCTCGCGTGCGATGGCAGAGGCGTGCAGGGGGCCGGCGCCACCGTAGACCACCATCGTGAAGCTGCCGGCGTCCAGGCCGCGCTCCGTGGTCACCGCCTTGACTGCGTGCGACATCTGTGTCACCGCGATGCGCAGAATGCCGTCGGCCGCCTCCACCGGGTCCAGTCCGAGCGGTCCTGCCACGCGTTCGTGCATCTGGCGCTGGCAAGCCGCGAGATCGAGCTTGAGTTCACCGCCGAGGAAGTGCTCGGCGTCCAACCGACCCAGCAGCAGGTTGGCATCGGTCACCGTGGGCTCGGTGCCGCCCCGGCCATAGGCGACCGGGCCCGGAATTGAGCCGGCGCTCTGGGGCCCCACACGCAAGGCTTTGCCGGTCTCGACGCGCGCGATGCTGCCGCCGCCGGTGCCGACTTCGTGGATGTCCATCATCGGGATCTGGATAGGCAGGGCACGTTCGTAGCCGCCGATCAGCGCCGACCCCGTGGTCAGCGGACGTCCCTCGCTGATTACCCCGGCCTTGGCGGTGGTGCCGCCCATGTCGAAGGCGATGGCGTCGCCCATGCCCAGCTGGGCACAGATGGCCTGTGCGCCGATCACCCCGGCCGCAGGGCCGGATTCCAGCATGCGCACGCAGCCTACCTTGGCATGCTCCACCGGGAACAGGCCGCCGGTGGACTGCACGATGTAGAAATCGCCTTCGAAGCCCTGGCCGCCCAGGTGGCTCTCCAGCTGGCTCAGGTACTCGGAGACGCGGGGTCCCACATAGGCATTGGCGACGGCGGTCGAGACCCGTTCGAATTCGCGGTACTCCTGGGAGAGCTCGTGCGATGCGCAGACAAAGGCGCCGGGGATCTCTTCCTGCAGGATCTGCTTCACACGCTGCTCGTGTGCCGGGTTGCGGTAGGAGTGCAACAACAGCACCGCGACGGCCTCGATGTCCTGGCCCTTGAGGTCGCGGGCCAGTTCGCGCACGGCGGCTTCGTCCAGCGGCTTGTATGTGCTGCCGTCGGCGCGCAGCCGTTCGGCCACTTCGTAGCGCAGCGAACGCCGCACCAGCGGCTGGTGCTTGTTGAAGAACAGGTTGTAGGCATCGGGCCGGTTGACACGGCCGATCTCGTAGATGTCGCGAAACCCTTCGGTGATCAGCAGGGCGGTCTTGGCGCCGTTGCGTTCGAGCAGGGTGTTGATCGCGATGGTCGAGCCGTGCAGGAACAGGTGGCCGTCACGCCAGTCGATCTGGGCGCTGTCGATGGTGTCCTGGATGCCGTTGACGAGCTGGCCATGGGTGGAGAGCGCTTTGCCGAAGAGCAGCTGGCCGGTGGCCTCGTCAAAGGCCGCCATGTCGGTAAACGTGCCGCCTATGTCGACGGCGATGCGCAGCGATTTTCTGGAAGGGGTGGTGTTCATGGTGACCTCAGGCTTCGTCGGTGATGACATTGCGCAGCACGCCCAGTCCGGTGATTTCGATCTCGATCACGTCGCCGGCCTTCATGTAGACCGGGGGCTCGCGACGGTCTCCCACGCCGCCAGGTGTGCCGGTGGCGATCACGTCACCTGGCGCCAGCGGTGTGAAGCCCGAGATGTACTCGATGAGGACGGGCAGCGTGAAGATCAGATCGGCCACCGAGGCTTGCTGCATGACCTGTCCGTTCAGGCGGGACTGCACCGTCAGCTGAGTGACGTCGGGGATTTCCTGGCGCGTGGCCATGTAGGGGCCGAAGGGGCCGGTGGCCGGAAAGTTCTTGCCCGGCGTCCACTGGTGCGTGTGGCGCTGCCAGTCGCGCGCGGTGCCGTCGTTGAAGCAGGCGTAGCCGGCGATGTGCTCGAAGGCCTGGGCCTGGGGGATGGCGCGTCCGCCCTTGCCGATGATGACGGCCAGCTCCGCCTCGAAGTCGAAGCGTTGGGTGTGCCTGGGCTTGGGCATGGGCGCGCCGTGGGCCAGCAGGCTGTCGGCGTAACGTGTGAACATGGCCGGGTGCTCGCTGTCGGCACGCTTGGTCTCGGCCACATGGGACTTGTAGTTCAGGCCCACACAGAGAATCTTGCCCGGGTTCGGGATCACCGGCAGCAGGCGGGCTTGCCCGGCCTGCACGGGGCGCCCCGATGCGCGCGCCGCGCGGTCCAGCTCTTGCAGCTGGCCAGCCGCAATCGCCGACTTGAGGTCCGGGTACTGGGCTTCGAACGCCGCCGGCGCCTGAATCCAGTTCTGCTCATCCTTCCAGATGCCGTAGCTCGCACGGCCATCGATTTCAAAACTGACAAAGCTCATGGTCTGTTTCCTGGGGACCGTCTGCAACGGCGGGGTTGTCTGCAGGTCGGCAGTCTAGAAAAGGATGAGTCATCTGCATAGAATCGAATCTGAGATTTCAGAATTGCCAAAATTGGCATAACAGAGGCCGCACATGCAGATCCAGGATTTCCGTCTTTTCCTCGAAGTGGCCGAGCTGGGCAGCTTTACCAAGGTGGCGGCTCAGCGACAAACCGTGCAGTCGCATATCAGCCGCCAGATCAGCGAACTCGAAAAACAGTGCGGCAGCCCTTTGTTCAGGCGTACCGGCCGGGGGGTGGTCTTGACAGAATTCGGCCAGCATGTCGAGCGGCGGGCGCGATCGTGGTTGAGCACTTGCGACGAGTTGTTTGCCGAGATCCGTCAGTCGTCCACCGTGCCGATGGGGGAGGTCCGTATCGGGATCCTGCCCTCGGTAGCGCATCCCCTGATGACGCGTGTTTTCAGCAGACTGCGACAGGAATACCCGAAGATCGTGCTCAACGTCCGTGAGGGTCAAGGGGGGGAGCTCGACGCCATGCTGGATTCAGGTGGCGTGGACATGGCCATCCTGTTCCGGTTCGACAAGCCGCGCAGCCCGGATGAAATCCTGCTGACGACGGTCCACACCTATCTGGTTTCCAGTCCGCAGGCGCCAGCCACCCGTGGGGAAACGGTGGACTTCAAGGCGCTGGAGAGCCTCCCTCTGGTGCTGCCGCGACGCCCCGCCCACTGGCGATCCATTCTTGATGAGACCGCGCGCAGCCAGGGCTTCCACTTGCAAGCCGTGATCGGTGCTGATTCGCTGAGCTTGCAAAAAGAAGTGCTGATCGATAACCGTAATCTCTATGCCTTGCTGGGACCTTTTTCCATAGACGAGGAAGTGAGCTCAGGCAAATTGCGCGCGGCCAGGCTGGTCGCACCAGATCTGAAGCGTTACGTGACGCTCGCCCATCCCAAGTGGGGGCAGTTGACGCAAGCCAGCCGGATCGTGTCGCGCCTGATCCACGAGACGGTGGCGGCTTGGGGCGGGCAGATGAAGCCCCCCACGCATACGGCCTGAAGAGGCCTTCGATCCGCTCAGCCGGGACGGAAGCGGTTCGGCCATCGCATCGCGGTACCTGCTCATCTTGTTTTTTCTGCCGTACAAGACGAACGGGGAAACCATCTGCGTTCATTGGCATACATGTTGCATGTCTACATGTATACAAGACAGAGTGCAACAAGATGGTGCAGTCCACAAACCCAGTCCCCGGTGCCGAAAGGCAGGCGCCAGCCACAGGCGCGGCGCAGGCCTGGATCTCCCGTTATGAGGTGCCGATCTCGGGTGCCGGCGGGCCGCTCGGTGGCCTGCGTTTTGCCGTCAAGGACAACATCGACGCGGCCGGCCTGCCCACCACGGCGGCCTGCAAGGCCTTTGCTTTCCAGCCCGCCGGGCATTCCGCCGTGGTGCACAAGCTGCTCGGCGCTGGTGCATCGCTGCTGGGCAAGACCAACCTGGACCAGTTCGCCTGTGGCCTGAACGGCACGCGTTCGCCCTGGGGGCCGGTGCCCAACGCCTTCGACGCCGCTTATGTCTCTGGTGGCTCGAGCTCGGGCTCGGCCCACGTGGTGGCCGTGGGCGAGGTGGACTTTGCCCTGGGCACGGACACGGCGGGTTCGGGCCGCGTGCCCGCGGGCCTGAACAACATCGTCGGCCTCAAGCCTTCCAAGGGATTGATCAGCACACGTGGTGTGCTGCCGGCAGCGCAGAGTGTGGACTGCGTGTCCATCTTCGCGCGCAGCGTGGGCCTGGCGGCGCAGGTGCTGGAGGCGGCACGCGGCTACGACCCGCTGGACCCCTACTCGCGCGAACTCGCACTGATTTCTCAGCCTTTCCCGGCGGCCTTCCGTTTCGGTGTGCCGGACACGCTGGAGTTCTGCGGTGATGCGCTGGCCGAAGCGGCTTTCAAAGAGGCGAGGGCGCAGTTGCGTGCGCTCGGTGGTGTGGAAGTGCGAATAGCCTTCGCGCCGTTTTCTCAAGCCGCCACACTGCTGTACGAGAGCGCGCTGGTGGCCGAGCGTTACGCCGCCATCCGCCCCTTCTTCGACGCGCACGAGGCCGAGGTCATGGAGCCGGTGCGCAGCATCATCGGCAAGGGCAAAGGTTATAGCGCGGCTGATCTCTATGAAGCGCAGACGCAGCTGCGGGCCCTGGGCCAGCGCGCCGCCGAAGTCTGGAAGGACATGGACCTGCTGTGTGTGCCCACGGCGCCCACGCACTACACCATTGCGCAGATGCTGGCCGACCCGGTGGTGCTGAACCGCAACCTGGGCGCCTACACCAACTTCGTCAATCTGCTGGACTATGCGGCCCTGTCCGTGCCCAGCAGCATCCGCAAGGACGGCCTGCCTTTCGGCATCACACTCATCGGTCCCTGCGCCAGCGACTGGCAGCTGGCCGAACTGGGCCAGCGTTTCCATCACGCCACCGGTCTCAAGCAGGGCGCCACGGGCGAGCGCCTGCCCGCGCCCCTGCCCATCCCGGGCATCCGCCCGGCAGCCACCGTGAAAGTGGCCGTGGTGGGCGCGCACCTTACGGGCATGCCGCTCAACAAGCAGCTCAGTGAACGGGGTGCGCGACTCCTGGCCACGGCCGAAACCGCACCCGACTACCGCTTCTACGCCCTGGCCGGTACCGTGCCGCCAAAACCCGGCCTGCTGCGCGTGGCGCCAGGCGAGGGCGCGCGCATCCAGCTCGAGATCTGGGAGATGCCCGTCGAGCACTACGGTTCCTTTGTGGCCCTCGTGCCCGCGCCCCTGGGCATAGGCACGCTACAGCTGTCCGACGGCGGCAGCGTGCAGGGCTTCCTGTGCGAAGCGCAGGCCCTGACGGGCGCGCAGGACATCACGCATTTCGGCGGCTGGCGCGCTTACCTGGCTTCGCTCCAGGGCGCGCAGGCCCACTAACCCATCCTTTCCCTTAACCACTGCAGGAGCGCCCCATGAAAGACCAGACCCTCACTTCCCTGTCCGCCACCACCACGCGCCGCAAGCTCATGCAGGCAGGCGGCGCCGGCCTGGCGCTCGCCGCGCTGGGTGCGCCGGCCCTGGTGCGCGCGCAGAGCGGCCCCAAGATCCGCATCGGCTACTGGCCCATCGCGGCCGGCCTGCCTTTCTACGCAGCGATCGAGAAGGGTTACTTCAAGGAAGCCGGCCTGGACGTGGAGGCCCTGCGTTTTGCGGGCGCCCAGCAGGTGATGGAAGCCGTGTTGTCCGACCGTGCCGACGGCACCTCCAACGGCACGGGCTCGGCCAATATCGCCATCGGTGAACTGGCCGCGCCGGGCACCTTCAAGATATTCTGTTCCAACCCCAGCAATGTGAAAAACGTGCTGGACGAGATCATCGTCCCGGTGGCCAGCCCGGCCAAGACCATGGCCGATCTCGCGGGCAAGCGCATCGGCTCCGGCCCCGGCATCCAGAACGTGACCCTGGCCAAGACCATCCTGGAGCGCGGCGGCGCCACCGGCGCGACCGTGGTGGAGCTGCCCATCGGCCAGCACGTGGCGGCCCTCGCCGCGGGCCAGCTCGACGGCTGCTACACCCTGGAGCCCACGGGCACCATCGGCCGTTTGAACGGCACCACGCGCGTGCTGGAAGCCGGTGTGATCGCCAAGTACGTGCTGGGCGATCCGATGGCTCCCTGGTTCGGTGGCTCGGCCTCGCTGTCCTCGGCCTTCATCAAGAAGAACCCGGACGCGGCCAAGAAGTTCATCGCCGCCTACGGCAAGGGCGTGGACTATGTGCGCAAGAACAATGTGGAAGCCCGCCAGTACATGAAGGGCTACACCGCCATCGAAGGCGCGCTGACGGCCGAAGTGCCGCTGGCCGCCTACATGATGTACAACGAGTTCAAGCCCTCCGACGTGGCCCACTTCCAGAAGTTCTTCGACCTGTTCGCCGAGAAGGGCATCTTCTCCTCGCGCCTCATGGTCGACAGCATGCTCTACAAGGGGTAAGCACGATGGCGGACCCCACCTCAGCCAGCGCGCCCGCGACGGCCGCCCCATGGACGGCGGCTGCCCCTGCGGCCACAGCGCCCCGCAAGATCGCCTGGGGCAAGGCCCTGCCTTTCATCGGCCCGGTCCTGCTCTTCATCGTCTGGGACCTCACGGTGCGCCTCGGGACCATCAAGGCCATCCTGCTGCCGCCCCCGGCCGAGACCGTGACCACGCTGATCAACGGCCTGGCCGGCGGTCCCCTGCTCAAGGACTTTGTCGTCACGCTGTGGCGCACGACCCAGGCCTTCCTGATCGCGGCCGTGGTGGGTGTGCCCCTGGGGGTGGTGCTGGGCAGCGCGGAGAAGGCCTACCGCAGCGTGGAGTTCCTGATCGACTTCTTCCGCTCCACGCCTTCTTCGGCCTTGATTCCGCTCTTCCTGATGATCTTCGGCGTGTCGGACATCAACAAGGTGGCCATTGCCGCCTTCGGTGCCCTGCTCATCGTGGTCTTCAACAGTGCCTACGGTGTGATCAACGCGCGCAAGCAGCGGGTGATGGCGGCCAAGGTCATGGGCGCCTCGCGCTGGCAGATCTTCAAGGACGTGCTGGTGTGGGAAAGTCTGCAACCCAGCTTCGTGGGCCTGCGCTCGGCCGTGTCCATGGCCCTGGTGATCGTGATCGTGGCCGAGATGTTCATCGGCTCCGACAGCGGGCTGGGCAACCGCATCATCAACTCGCAGCAGGTCATGAACGTGCGCGACATGTACGCGTCCATCCTGGCAGCGGGCGTGCTGGGTTACGCGCTCAACATCCTGTTCCTCGTCGCCGAACGTCGAATTGTTCATTGGAGCGGAAGATGAGCGCAGTCTTGAATGCACCTGTTGTCGCGGACGTACCCGTGCCGCCCTTCAAGCCCGGCCCGGCCGGCACCCACATCACCATCCGCGGCCTGACCAAGTACTTCGCGGGCTGGCCCCTGTACGAGAACTTCAATCTGGACATCCCCAAGGGCAAGATCGTCTCGGTCTTCGGGCCCAACGGTTGCGGCAAGTCCACGCTGATCAACATGATCGCGGGGCTCATCCCCATCGACAGCGGCGAGATCCTGTTCGACGGCAAGTCGCTCAAGGACACCAAGATCGGCTACGTCTTCCAGAACTACCGCGAGGCCATGTTCCCCTGGATGCGCACCATCGACAACATCGCCTACCCGCTCAAGCTCGAAGGCAAGAGCAAGGCCGAGGTGGACCGTCGCATGGCCGAGCTGGTGGCCAGCTTCGACGTCAAGTTCGACCTGAACCGCTACCCGTATGAACTTTCGGGCGGCCAGCAGCAGACGGCCTCCATCATGCGGGCCCTGGCGCCCAAGCCCGAGGTGCTGTTCCTGGACGAGCCCTTCTCGGCGCTGGATTTCGAGATGACACTCTTCATCCGCGAGAAGCTGCAGGAGGTTTTCATGCAGACCGGCACCACCATGCTGCTGGTCTCGCACGACCTGGAAGAGGCCGTCTACCTGGCCGACCAGGTGCTGCTGCTGACCAAGCGCCCCACGCGGGTGGCCGAGATCCTGCCCTACAACGATGCACGGCCGCGCACGGTGGAGACGCTGAGCGAGCCCAGCTTCATCCGCACCAAGAAGCTCAGCCTGGAAATCTTCCAGCGCGAGGTGCGACGTTGAGTCGCCTTCTCAGGAAGCTTCCGATGTCAAGAACGCTGTCACCATCTGCCGCGTGAGTTTCTGATGCGCCCTCTGCCACGACGCCTGCTGCATATCCTTGTTGAAGATGCGGGACAGCGTATGGGCGTGGGCGCGTCCGTAGTAGGACAGGCTGACCATGGCCACATAGAGGTGCAGGGCGTCGATGCCCGCTCGCACCAAGCCGCCGGCCACACCCCGCTTGAGCAATTTGCGGATCAGGCCCAGCACCGGGGACGACATCTCCGGGATACGGGTCGAACGCGCCAGGTGCTGCGCCTCGTTGAGGTTCTCGAAGGCCAGCAGCTTGCGCAGCTGCGGGTGGGTGGCGAAATGGTGGTCCACAAAATCGAAGATGCGCAGCAGGCCTTCCAGCGGATCCAGCGTGGCGGCATCGAGCTGCAGTTCGTCGTGCCGCAGATCGGCCAGCACCGTCTCCAGCACCACGACGTAGAGCTCGTCCTTGCCGCCGAAGTAGTGGTAGAGCATGCGGATATTGGTGCCGGCGTTCTGCGCAATGCGCTCGGTGCGCGCGCCGCTGTAGCCGTGCGCCGAAAACTCGTCCACGGCGGCCTGCAGCAGGCGCGCACGCGCGGCCACCGGGTCCCGTTTGGCGGGCGCTTTTTTCTTGGCCGCCTTGCGGCCAGGTGAAACCGATGTCAAGACATCCTCCCATTCGTTTGCATGAGGGCCACGGCCAGGTCCAGCAGGCCTTCGTCCTGCCCCGGACCGGCGATGAAGGAGATGCCCACGGGCAGGCCTTCCACCTGCAGCAGCGGCAGCACGATCTGCGGCAGGCCCGCGTGGCCGGCCAGGGCCCCAAGGGCCAGGGCCCGTTCGTAAAAGGCAGCGCGCTGTTCACCGCTGGCATTCAGCGGCAGGGCCACGCCGGGGGCGGCGGGCAGCAGCCAGGCTTCGCCCGGCCCGATGCGCGCGACGAGTTCGCGCCGCATCTCATCACGCCAGCGGCGCCAGGGCGCTTCCAGGGCCGGGTCCAGCGCCAGCGCGCCGGCGAAGCGCGGCGCGATGGTCGGCCCGAAGGTCGGCCGCCGTTCGCGTATCCAGGGGCCCAGGGCCGCCTGGATCTCGAGTCCCTGCAGCAGGGCGTACGCCTCTTGCACTTCACGCCAGGGCCGCACAAAAGCCTGGCGCGTTTCGCTGATGCCCTTCGCCTGGGCCCAGGCACGCAGGGCTTGCGCCACCGCGGGCTCGGCCAGGGCCAGTGCGTCTTCGGCCAGACACAGACGCAGCGGCGGCGTGTCAACACGGCGCTGCGTGCCGAGCAGCACGTGGCCGGCGGCGCGCAAGAGCGCGGCATCCCGCGCGAACCAGCCCACGGTGTCGTAGCTCTCGGCAAAGGGCAGCACGCCGGCCAGGGAGATACGACCGTGGGTGGGGCGCATGGCGTGCACACCGCAAAAGCTGGCTGGCACACGCACCGAACCGCCGGTGTCCGTGCCCAGGGCGAGATCGGCCTCGGCACTTGCCACGGCCACGGCGGAGCCGCTGGAGGAACCGCCGGGCAGACGGTCCGGCGCGGCCGGGTTGCGTGGTGTGCCGTGGAAGGCGTTTTCGCCTTCCAGGCTGAAAGCCAGTTCATCCGTCACGGTCTTGCCGATGACGCGTGCGCCCGCGGCACGCAGGGCTGCCACGCAGGGCGCATCTTCCATGGGCACCGCGTGGCTGGCCGCCCAGTCGGGGTTGCCACAGCTGCTGAGCGCGCCACCCACAGCGATCAGGTCCTTGACGGCCACACGCAGCCCGTCCAGCACACCCGTCCCCGTGGGCTCGCGCTGCGCGCGCGCCCCGGGCACGAAGGCACCGGAAGGGGATGACGATGCGCTCATCACTTGGGCAAGGACTGCAGCACCTGCGTGGAGTCGGTCACGAAGCCGAAGCACTTCTTCACGTTCCAGACTGTGGCCTCGGCGCAGAAGGCGGGCGAGCTGGTGGCGCAGCAGTCTTCAAGCATGACGCAGCCGTAACCCAGGAAGTTCGCGTCGGTGAGCGTGTGCAGCACGCACTGGTCGGTGTTGCAGCCAGCGAACAGGATGCTCTTGATGCCCAGGTTCTTCAGCATGCTGTCCAGCGGCGTGTCCCAGAAGCCGCTGATGCGGTGCTTGTCCACGCAGTAGTCGCCCTCGACGGGCTTGAGCTCGTCGATCACGGCCGCGGCCCAGGAATCCTTCTCGAGCACATTGCCGCCGCCACCGGGCAGCGGATAACCCAGGCCCACGCCGGCGCCGCCGTTGTCGTAGAGGTGGATCTGGTTGGGCGGCATATTGGCCAGGTCCGGCCGGTTGCCCCAGTTCACCCAGATCACGGGCACGCCGGACTGGCGCAGCGCAGGCAGCAGTTTTTGCAAGGGTTTGATCGGCGTGCGGTCGGCCGTGTAGTCCAGGCCCAGCGAGTCGACCCAGCCGTCCTTGGCGCAGAAGTCGTTCTGCAGGTCAATGATGACGATGGCCGTGCGCCGCAGGTCCAGCACCACGTTTTGCGGCTGGGCGGTGATGCGCGCGCGTACCGGGGCGGGCGGCGCGACCGACATGTCGACTTCTTTTTCGTTCGCAAGCCAGTAGTACTGGTGGCCGAGGCCGAGACTGCCCGCGGGGCGGTTATCCGGCAGGTAGGGGTGACGTTTCATCGTGGCTCCTTTTGCGTGCGGTCCAAGGGCATGCTCTGCCGCAAGCTGGTGCGCACGCACCAATTGCGAGCCGATTGCGGACGCCAACAGCGCCTTTTCACTGGCACTGTTATTGCAGGGCATGGTCGTAAGTAATTAATTAGTTACCTCACTCAACACTTAAGCGAAAGGTATGCCATGAAATACACGTTCACGTCCCGCCGCCAATTCACCCTCGCCGCTGCAGCAGCAGCGGCCTTCGTACTGATGCCCCTGGCGCAGGCCGCCGACCCGCTGGCGGTCGGCATCCTGATCCCCGGCTCCAAGTCCGACAAGGGCTGGATGGAATCCGGCTACGACGGTCTGGTCGCCGCGCAGAAGGAGTTCGGCGACAAGATCAAGGTGCAGATGATCGAGAACATCAACTACGCCGACATGGAGCAGGCCCTGACCAATCTGGCCACCAAGAATGCGCTGGTGATCGGCGTGGGTGGCCAGACGCAGGCTGCCGTGCTGAAAGTTTCCAAGCGCTTCCCCAAGACCAAGTTCTCCATCGTCGGCGGCAACAAGGGTGAAGACCTGGCCAATGTGGCGGGTTACGACGTGAAGCAGGCCGAGATCGCCTTCGTGGCCGGTGCCGCCGCGGCGATGTTGTCCAAGAACGGTGCCGTGAGTTATGTGGGTGGCATGGAGATCCCCTCCATCGTCAACGCCGGCAAGGAATTCGGCAACGGCGCC
Organism: Hylemonella sp.; assembly: GCA_040376915.1. GTDB lineage: Bacteria > Pseudomonadota > Gammaproteobacteria > Burkholderiales > Burkholderiaceae_C > Hylemonella. Next base: position 22,675 of record JBEIPS010000015.1, on the reverse strand, counting down.
AAGTACATCAACCCCAAGATCAAGTACTTCGAGAACTACACGGGCGACTTCGACAACGTGGCCAAGTCCAAGGAAGCCACGCTGGCCGCCATCGCCCAGGGCGCCGATGTGCACTATCACATCCTGAACCTGGGCCTGCGCGGCATGGAGCAGGCCGCCAAGGAAAAGGGCACCAAGATCGTCGGCAGCTACACCGACCGCTGCGGCAGCGATGCGCTGTACAACGCCTACAGCATCACGGGTGTGGGTTACCAGGTGCAGTACGCCATCTCCGAGTCCGTCAAGGGCAGCTGGAAAGCCGGCTACAAGGCCTTCGGCCTGGCCATGGGTCCCAAGGCTTCCGACATGGTGGTCTGCGGTGCTACCCCGGCGATGAAGACCAAGCTGGAGGAGATCAAGAAGGACATCCTCAACGGCAAGATCAAGGTGCTGGAGGGCTGATCGTCGTGCGCTCCGAGGCTGTCACCGGCTCGGGCGCAGCGTCTGCGGACGTCGCGCCCCTGCTGCGGATCGAGGGCCTCGGCAAGCGCTTCGGCTCCCTGCAGGCGCTGGCTGAGGTCTCGCTGGACCTGATGCCGGGCGAAGTGCATTGCCTGCTGGGTGAGAACGGTGCGGGCAAGTCCACGCTGTGCAATCTGGTGTTCGGCGTGCACAGCCCGGACGCCGGGCACATGGTGCTGGACGGCGCACCCTATACGCCCCATTCACCGGCCGACGCGCTGAACCAGGGCATCGCCATGGTCCACCAGCACTTCAGCCTGGTGCCGGACCTGACGGTGGTCGACAACATGCTGCTGGGCCAGTCGCGCGGCGTGCTCGACCGCAAGGCCTGCGCCGCGAGACTGGAGACCATGCGCGAGCGCTACGGCCTGGCGCTGGACCCGTACGCGCGCATCCAGGATCTGTCGGTGGGTGAGCGCCAGCGGGTGGAGATCGTCAAATGCCTGGTGCGCGAGCCCCGCTTGCTGGTGCTGGACGAACCCACCGCCGTGCTGCTGCCCGCCGAGATCGAAGCCCTGCTTGCGGTGTGCGAGCGCGTGGCCGCGCAGGGCTGTGGTGTGGTGCTGGTCACGCACAAACTCGCCGAGATCCGCCTGGTGGCGCGCCGCGCCACCGTGTTGCGCGGGGGCAGGGTGGTGGCGCGTTCCGATGCGCCGGCCCAGGAGATCGACATGCTGGTGCGCGCCATGATCCAGCGCGACCTGCAGGCGGCGCCCTCGGGCGCCACGACACCGGAACGGTCCGTGAAACAGGTGGCACACGAAACACTGCCGCCGCGCGAAATGGCGCTGCTGGCCGATGGCCTGACCGTGCGCGACGTCGACGGGGTGCTGCGCCTGGACAAGTTCACGCTGATGGTGGCCCCGGGCGAGATCGTCGCCGTGGCCGGCGTGGAGGGCAATGGCCAGAGCGAGCTCGGCGCCGTGCTCTCGGGCATGCTCAGACCCAGCGAGGGGCGTTTCCACATCCTGGGTGAGGAGATGACGGGCAAGAGCCCCAAGACGCTGACCGCCGCCGGTTGCGGTGTGGTGCCCGAAGACCGCCATGCCCTGGCCTGTGTCACGGGCATGAACGTGGCCGAGAACATGATGCTGGACCGGCTGGGCCGTTTCCGCAAATACGGATTGCTGGACCGCGAGGCCTTGAACCGCGCGGCGCGCGAACTGATGCAACGCTTCGATGTGCGCGCCGCGGGCCCCGAGGTGGCCTTCGGCGGCCTGTCTGGCGGCAACCAGCAGAAGGCCGTGCTGGCGCGCGAACTCACGCTCGATCCCCTGCGTTTCCTGCTCGCTGCCCAGCCCACGCGGGGCCTGGACGTGGGCGCGGTGGAGGCCATCTACGGCCACATCCGCGCGGTGGCCGCGCGCGGGGTGGGTGTGCTGCTGATCTCGTCGGAACTCGAAGAATTGCTGGCCGTGGCCGACCGCATCGTCGTGCTCTACCGCGGCCGCCTGATGGGCACCTGCAAGGCCGATCCGGCCGAACGCCAGCGCATCGGCGCCTGGATGGCCGGACAGGAAACACCGTCGATGCTGAAAGAGGAGGCCCTGGCATGAGCACCGCACTCACCTTGTGGCGCCATGTGCGGCCCGGCCCGGCGCTGGGCATGTCGGTGGCCGCCGTCACCTTGGCCCTGCTGATCGGCGCCTTGATGGTCGCGCTCATGGGCGTGCCCGTGGGCGAGGCCGTGGCCGCTTTTGCCGATGGCGCCTGGGGCTCCCCCTATGCCCTGGCAGCCTCGATCAACCGCGCGCTGGTGCTGATGCTCGTGGGCCTGGGCTTCGTGCTGGCCGAGCGCGCCAGCCTGACCAATGTGGGCGGGGAAGGGCAGATCGCCGTGGGCGGCATAGCCGCCACGGCCTTCGCGCTCTGGCCGCCGGTAGCGGGTCTGCCTTTGGGCCTGGCCTTCGTCGTGCCCATGCTCGGCGCCTGTCTTGCGGGTGCCCTGTGGGGCGGCATCGCGGGTGTGCTCAAGGTCAAGGCCGGCACCAACGAGGTGATCGCCACGCTGCTGCTGTCCTTCATCGCGATCTGGTTGGTCTACGGCAGCGTGCAGTCCGAGAACCTCTTGCGCCGTCCGATGACGAACTCGGCCACGCTGCCCGAATCGCTGGAGATTCCTGTGGCCACCCAGTTGCCGCTCTTGCTGGGCGATGCCTCGGTGCCGCTGCACGCGGGCCTGCCCATCGGCCTGGTGTGCGCTGCTGTCGTGGCCCTGGTGCTGGGTTTCACGGTGCTGGGCCTGCGCCTGCGCGCCACCGGCATGAATGCACGCGCCGCGCGCCGCGCCGGCATGGCGGTGGACCGCCTCACGGTAGGTGTGCTCTGCGCCGCCGGCGCGCTGGGCGGCCTGGCGGGGGCCTGCATGCTGCAGGGTGAGCAGTACACGCTGAAAGCCGGCTTCTCGTCCGGTTACGGTTTCGACGGCCTGGTCGTGGGCCTGCTCGCGCGGGGCTCGGTGCCCGGGGTGATCGCCGGTTCCCTGCTGTTCGGCTTCCTGCGTTCGGGCGGCATCAATATGGAAATGGTGGCGCAGGTGCCCACCGCACTGGTGGTGGTGATCCAGGGCCTGATCATCGTGATCCTGGCCGGCGCAGCGCTCGCCATCCAGCGCATGGAGGCCCGCCGATGATCGAACCCGAACTCGCCGCCGTCTTCGTCGGCTCCAGCATCCGCCTGGCCGCGCCCCTGCTGCTGGCCGCCACGGGTGAACTCGTGAGCGAACGCGCGGGCGTGCTCAATATGAGCGTCGAGGGCATGATGCTCACCGGTGCCTTCGCGGGCGCCGTGGGCTCCTGGGCCACGGGCTCGCCGGTCATCGGCCTGGCCCTGGGCGTGTTGTGTGTGCTGCCCGTGGCCTGGCTGCAGGCTTTCCTGAGCATCACGCTGCGCGCCAACCAGATCGTCACTGGCATCGGCATCAACATCCTGGTGCTGGGCGCCACCACCCTGGGTTACCGCGCGCTTTTCGGCAGCCGCTCGCGCGCCGAGATTCCGGGCCTGGACAAATGGGCGCCGCCGGGCCTGGCCGACATTCCGATACTGGGCGAGCATGTGTTCCACCAGACCTGGCTGCTCTACGGGGCCGTGCTGCTGGTGATCGCCGTGGCCTGGGTCATGCGCTCGACTTCGCTGGGCCTGGCGCTGCATGCCGCGGGCACGGCGCCGCAGGCGGCGGCGAACTCGGGCCTCAAGGTCACGCGCATCCGCTATGGCGCGGTGCTGTTCACGGGTTTCATGTCGGCGCTGGCGGGTTGTTTTCTGTCGATCGGCGACATCCACACCTTCACCGAAGGCATGACCAGTGGCGCGGGTTACCTGGCCATCGCCGCAGTGATCTTCGGCAACTGGAAGCTGGGGCGCACGCTGCTGGCCTGCGGACTCTTCGGCGCGGCCACCGCGCTGCAGTTCCAGCTTCCCGCCATGGGCGTGCAGGTGCCCAGTGCCCTGCTCATCATGCTGCCCTATGTGCTGGCGCTGCTCGCCGTGGGCGGTCTGGTGGGCCGCCAGGTGGCACCCGCCGCGCTGACCCGGCCCTACACCGGTCATTGAGATGAACGAAGAAGAAGTACTCACCTACGTGCGCGCCACAGCCTGCGCACTGGAACTGCCGCTGGACGACACCCGCGCGCGCGCCGTGGCCCAGCACCTGGGGCGCACCGCGGTGCTGGCCAAGGCGCTGGAAGCCTACGCGCTGCCGCCCGAGGTGGAGCCGGCCGAGGTTTACCGGCCGGCGCCTTTCCCGCAGGGGGGCACATGAACAGCGCCGCACTGCTGCGCGCCATCGCGGCGGGGGAGATCTCGGCCGCCGAAGTGTGCGAAGGTTCGATCATGCGCATCGCGGCCACCGAGACCCAGGTCAATGCCTTCACCGACCGCACGGTGGCGCGCGCCCGTGCCGAAGCCGTGGCCGTGGACCGGCGCCGTGCCGCCGGTGAAACGTTGCCGCCGCTGGCGGGCCTCCCCTATGCGGTGAAGAACCTCTTTGACATCCAGGGGCTCACCACCCTGGCGGGCTCCAAGGTCAACCGCGGTTTACCGCCCGCGCAGGAGGACGCCGTGCTGGTACAGCGCCTGCACGCCGCCGGAGCCGTGCTGCTGGGCGGGCTCAATATGGACGAGTACGCCTACGGCTTCACCACCGAGAACACGCACTACGGCCCCACACGCAACCCCCATGACTTGGGCCGCACCGCGGGCGGCTCTTCGGGCGGCTCGGGCGCCGCGGTGGCGGCCGGCCAGGTGCCGCTGGCCCTGTGCTCGGACACCAACGGTTCCATTCGTGTGCCGTCCTCGTTGTGCGGCGTCTGGGGGCTCAAGCCCACCTTCGGTCGCCTGACACGGCGCGGCACCTATCCTTTTGTGCACAGCATCGATCACCTGGGGCCCGTCGCCGACTGCGTGGAGACGCTGGCCCTGGCCTACGACGCCATGCAGGGGCCGGACCCGCTGGACCCAGGCTGCCATGCGCTGCGCGTGCAGCCGGCCGCGCCCACGCTGCTCGCGGGTGTCGAGGGCTTGCGCATTGGTGTGCTCGGCGGATATTTTCATGAACACGCGAGTGATCCGGCACGGGCTGTCGTGGCCCAGGCCGCGCAACTGCTGGGTGCGCGCGAGCAGGTTGAGTGGCCGGACGCGGCCCTGGGCCGCGCGGCGGCTTTCATCGTCACGGCCAGCGAGGGCGGCAGCCTGCACCTGGAGGACCTGCGGACCCGCGCGGAAGATTTCGAACCGGTGTCGGTGGACCGCTTCATTGCCGGCGCGCTGCAGCCCGCGCACTGGTATGTGCGCGCGCAGCGTTTCCGCCGTGCCTACCGGGACCGCGTAAACGCGCTGTTCGCCGACTGGGACGTGCTGCTGTGCGCCGCCACGCCCGTCAGCGCCACCTTGCTGGGCCAGGGGTTCATCGAAGTGAACGGGCAGCGCCACCCGACCCGACCCTCCATGGGCCTGCTCACCCAGCCCATTTCCTTTGCGGGTTGCCCCGTGGTGGTGGCACCGATGTGGCCCGAGGGCACCCGGGGCCTGCCCCTGGGCGTGCAGCTGGTTGCCGCGCCCTGGAATGAACACCTCGCGCTGCGCGCGGCCGCCGTCTTGCAGGCTGCTGGCGCGGCCGGACCCAAGGAGCCTCTGCTGTGAAGAAGATCAACGCCCGTCCCTTTGTGTTCGAGTTCGAAACCGCGCACACGGCCCTGGTCATCATCGACATGCAGCGCGACTTCATCGAACCCGGCGGTTTTGGTGAGACCCTGGGCAACGACGTGTCCCTGCTCGAAGCCATCGTGCCGGCCTGCCAGACGGTGTTGCAGGCCTGGCGCAAGGCGAGTGGCCTGGTGGTGCACACGCGCGAGGCGCACCGTGCCGACTTGTCGGACTGCCCGCCGGCCAAACGCAACCGTGGCAACCCGAGCCTGCGCATCGGCGACACCGGGCCCATGGGCCGCATCCTGGTGGCCGGTGAGCCTGGCAACCAGATCATTCCCGCGCTGGCACCCGTGGCAGGCGAGATCGTGATCGACAAGCCGGGCAAGGGCGCCTTTTACGCCACCGGCCTGCACGAGACGCTGCAGGCCCGCGGCATCACCCATCTGCTCTTCATGGGTGTGACCACCGAGGTCTGCGTGCAGACCTCCATGCGCGAGGCCAACGACCGCGGCTACGAGGGCCTGCTGCTGACGGATTGCACCGAGAGCTATTTCCCCGCCTTCAAGGCCGCCACCGTGGAGATGGTCCATGCGCAGGGCGCCATCGTGGGCTGGACCGCCGGCAGCGCCCAGCTGCTGGCCGTGCTGTAACGCTGCTAGAGTCCCCTTGTGCACACCACCAGCCGCCGCTCCTCTGCCGCCCACGCCGAAACGCCGGCTTTCCGCTCGCGCGCCGAGATGGTCTACGAGCAGCTCAAGCGCGACGTGGCCGACTTCAAGTTCGTGCCGGGCGACCGTTTCACCGAGAACGAGCTCAGCGAGCGCCTGGGTGTCTCGCGCACACCGGTGCGCCAGGCCCTGTTCCGTCTGCAGCAGGAGGGTTATGTCGAAGTGCTGTTTCGCAATGGCTGGCGCGTGCTGCCCTTCGACTTCGAGCAGTTCGAGCAGCTCTACGACCTGCGCATGGTGCTGGAGACCACGGCCGTGCAACGCCTGTGCGCCGACGACGCCAAGGTGGACCGCGCCCTGCTGGACCAGATCGCCGCAATCTGGCTGGTGCCGGCGGCCGAGCGCAGCACCGACATCCTGCAGGTGGCGCAATGGGACGAGGACTTCCATTGCAGCCTGGTGGCCGCCGCCGGCAACGCCGAGATGACACGTGTGCACCGCGACGTGACCGAACGCATACGCATCATCCGCCGGCTCGATTTCACCAAGCAGGCGCGCATCGACGCGACCTATGAGGAGCATGCCAAGATCCTGCGTGCCATCCAGCGCAAGCGCAGCGACCCGGCCGTGATGCTGCTGCGCGCCCACATCCAGACCAGCCAGGCCGAGGTGCGCAAGATCACCCTGCACCAGGTGCACCTGGCCCGCCACCGGGGCTGAGGCCCTGCCTATCTGAGCCGGGGTTGACCGGCGGCGACAAGGCCGGGCCAGACCCCGATGCACCGAGGTGCGGGCGCGGCGTTACACTGAGTTCAAGCTACCAGCCAGACCGTGCTTTCCCCTGCATGAACCGCCACCGCATTTTTGACAGCATCGTCACGCGTCTGCTGCTGCTGGGACTGTGCATCGTGCTTGCAGGCGCGGCCGTGCTGTACTACACCCTGTCCCGTTTCATGCGCGAGGACATGGGTGCCGTGGTGGCGAGCCAGCAGCTGGCCTTGGCCAATTACATCGCCAGCGACGTCGACCAGAAGATCGCCGAGCGCCAGCGCCTGCTGGAGCAGCTGTCCGCCGCACTGCCCGCCGAACTGCTCGAACGCCCGCAGGCCCTGCAGGCCTGGCTGCAGCAACGCTACCAGTACCAGCCCCTGTTCAAGGGAGGCATCTTCATAACCGATGCCCGAGGTGTGGCCCTGGCGGATTTCCCCGTGTTGCCGAACCGGCGGGGCGCCGACTACGCGGATCGCGACTACATACGGGCCGGCATGGCCGGGCAGGCCTATGTGGGCAAGCCGGTACTCGGCCGCGCGGTCCGGGAGCCGATCGTTCCCATCGCCGTGCCGAAGAAAAATGCCCGGGGCGAGGTGCTCGCCGTGCTGGCGGGGATCACGCCCCTGGCCGATCCGGGTTTTCTCGACCCGCTCCTGCGTAGCCGCATCGGTGCGGCCAGCGGCGGCTTTCTGCTGATCTCGCCGCGGGACCAGGTCTTTGTGGCGTCCTCCCAGCCGGACATGGTGCTCAAGCCTACCCCGCCGCCCGGTGTGAACCCGCTGCATGACCGGGCCATGACCGGTCTGCGCGGCACGGGCATCACGGTGAACGCCAGGGGGGTCGAAGAGATCAGCGCCATGGTGTCGGTGCCGAGCACGGACTGGTTTGTGGTGGCCCGCTTGCCGACGCGCGAGGCATTCGCCACCGTCGAGCGCACACAGCGCTTCCTGCTGCAGGTCTTCCTGCTGATCCTGCTGGCCTACGTTGTCTTCTCGGCCCTCGGCCTGTACCTGCTCTTCCGCCCCGTCTTCAGTGCAGCGGCGCAGGCGCATCGCATGAGCCAGGGTGGGGAAGCCCTGGTGCCCCTGCCCGTGGTGCGGCAGGACGAGATCGGCTATCTGGTCTCGGCCTTCAACCGCCTGCTGGCCCGGCTGAACGACAAGCAGACCGAGCTGGCGCGCATGGCCCATTACGACGCCTTGACCGGCCTGCCCAACCGGGCCCTGCTGTACGACCGCTTGCAGCAGGTGCTGGCCCAGGCCCGGCGCCGCAACACCGGGGTCGCCGTGCTGTTCATGGACCTCGACGCTTTCAAGCACATCAACGACACCCTGGGCCATGAAGCCGGGGACGAGGCCCTGCGCCAGACCGCCGGACGGTTCAGCGTGATTGCGCGCGAGGCCGATACGCTGGCCCGCGTCGGAGGCGACGAGTTCGTGCTGGTGCTGGCCGATCTGGAGCAGGATGACGAGTCCGCTGCGGTCACCGTCGCCACGAAATTCATCCAGGCCCTGCAGCTGCCCCTGGAGATCAACGGCGTTCCCTGCCCCCTGGGCGTTTCCATCGGCATCGCGCTGAGCCAGGGTGAGCACACACCCGACACGCTGATGCTGGCCGCCGACCAGGCCATGTACCAGGCCAAGGCGGCGGGCCGCAACCAGTACGTGATCACAAGGCCGGCGGGCACCGCCGAGCCGGCCACGCAGACAGACTGAACTGTTGCGCTGGTGCTGCATGCCGAGCCCGGCATGCACGGCGCGACGCAGACCCCGCACAAGCGCCACGCGAACCGCGGCACCGCCCTGGTGCCGGTGTCCGCGTGTTTTTCCGTTCCATCGCGGTGCTCCATGCGCTGCGCTTGTGCGGTCACCTCTGATGATGCCCCCTTGCGTGAAATCCATGCGTCACCGTGATGCGTGCGCGCTGCTTGTTCCTGTGCACATGAAGCACGCTTGCGCTGCATATCGAGCGCCTCTTTTTGGAGCTACGTCAGATGACGTATGTGTGCTGCCAGGGCCCCAGACCATAGTTTCAAGGTCTTCTCAACCAACCAGGAACTGGAGTTTTCATGCAAGCTGTCTTGACCAAGTCTCTGTGCGCCACGGCCTTCGCGCTGGCCGCCACCTGCGCCCACGCCGAGGGCGTGAGCATCTATGCGCTGCTCGATGCCAGCATCGCCGGCACGAACATCAGCGGTTCCGGCACCACCGCCAACAAGACCGAATTCGTCACCGGGGGTTATGCCCCCAACTTCATCGGCGTGACCGGCGAGAAAAGCCTGGAAGCCGGCGTGACCGGCGGCTTCAAGCTCGAGCAGGGTTTCCTGCTGAGCCAGCCCGCCAGCGGCAACTCGCGTTTCGCCTTCGGCGATGACTCGCTCTTCAACCGCAGGGCCTACCTCTACATCAAGGGCCCGTTCGGCACGGGCGCCATCGGCACCCAGTCCAATATCGCCTTCGACAGCGTGCTGCTGGGCGACGCCCGCTTCGGCTCGAACTATGGCAGTTCCCTTGCTGCGGTGGTGATCAGCGGTGGTCTGGGCACGATCGACAACAACGCCGTGTCCTACACCTCGCCCACCCTGTCCGGCTTCACGGTCTCGGGCAGCTACGTGCCCGAGACGGCCACCGTGCGCGGCGGCACCCGCGTGGCCGGCAGCTACGGCGCCGGCCCCCTCAAGGCCACCGTGGCCTACTACCGCACCGACGTGATCGGTGAAACCGAGACCCGCTCCGGCACCGTGGTGGGCGCCACCTACAAGATCGGCGACTTCGACGTCAAGGGCCTGTATGTGAAGCAGAAGACCTCCACCTACGATGCGCTGACCACGGTCGGCTTCGGTGGCGCCTACTTCCTCACGCCCAAGCTCACCTTCGACGCCGGCCTCTACCGCAGTTCGGACAGCGGCAGCGATTACAAGATGGACACCGTGGGCCTGGGTGTGCAGTACAAGTTCGTCAAGGACCTGACCGCCTATGCCCAGTACGCCAATGTGAAGAACAGCGGCTCCACCTCGGTTCCCTTCAACTTCGCGCCGCCCACCCTGCTGACCGGCAGCCTCACCACCGACCAGACGGCCAACACCTTCAACGTGGGCCTGCTGTACTCCTTCTTCTGATTCTCCTGGTGCCCGGCTTTCCGGCCGGCCCCGTACTCCAAAGGTTCAAAGCGCCCTCGCGGGCGCTTTTTTTATGGGGCCGCTACGCCATCTGCCGTATTTGCCGCAGCGCTCCAGGCGGTGATACTCCCCGCATGTTGAGAGGATCCGGAAAGGGAGCAGGAGCGTTGAGCCTTGTGCTGCTGGCCGGCGCACCCGCTGCGCAGGAGCTGGTGGCGCTTTCCACCGTGGAGGTGCGCAGCCGGGCCGAGAACCTGGAGGGCATCGCCAGCGCTGCCAGTGACGGCGTGGTTTCGGGCGCGCGCTTGGCCACCGTGCCGCTGCTGCGCCCGGCCGAGGTGCTGGAGCTGGTGCCCGGACTGATCGCCACGCAGCATGCGGGCGACGGCAAGGCCAACCAGTATTTCCTGCGCGGTTTCAATCTGGACCACGGCACCGATTTCGCCAGCTACGTCGATGGCGTGCCCGTCAACCTGCCCACGCATGCCCACGGCCAGGGCTACACCGACCTCAACTTCCTCATCCCCGAACTCATCGAAACGATACGCTACCGCAAGGGTCCGTACCACGCGGAGGAGGGCGATTTCTCATCGGCCGGTGCGGCCCGCATCGCCTACGCGCGCCGGCTGGACAGTTCGCTGGCGCAGCTCACGCTGGGCGCCAACGGCTACGCCCGCAGCCTCCTGGCGGGATCACCAGTGACGGCCGGGGGCGGCCAGTGGCTCTACGGTCTGGAGCTGTTCCGCAACGACGGCCCGTGGCAGATACCCGAGGACTACCGCAAGGTCAACGGCCTGCTGCGCTACAGCGAGGGCGCGCGTGAACACGGTTATGCGCTGACGGCCATGGCCTACCGCGGCACCTGGACCTCTACCGACCAGGTGCCGCAGCGCGCCATCGACAGCGGTGCGATCGACCGCTACGGTTCGCTGGACCCGGGCACCGGCGGCCGCACCCAGCGCTACAGCCTGTCGGGCGAGTGGGCGCAGCGCGAAGGCGAGCGCCAGCGCCGCGCGAACGCCTGGCTGCTGCAGAGCGAGCTGGACCTCTGGTCCAACTTCAGCTATTGCCTCAACGACCTGGCCGCCAGCGGCAATTGCAACAGCGGCGACCAGTTCCGCCAGAGCGAGCAGCGCCGCGCGGCGGGCTTCGCCGCCAGCGAGTCGCGTGTGGCGTCATGGGCCGGGCGCGAGGTGGTGCACAGCGCGGGCGTGCAGGGGCGTTTGGACCGCATCGCCCCCGTCGGCCTCTACGCCAGCCGGGACCGCGTGACGCTGTCCACCGTGCGCGAAGACGAGGTGAGCATCGACAGCCTGGGGTTTTGGGCGCAGAGCGAGGTGCGCTGGACGCCGCGCCTGCGCAGCATCACCGGCCTGCGCGGCGACCTGGTGGGCATCCGCGTCGACTCCAGCCAGGCCGCCAATTCCGGGGCCACCGGCGACCAGCTGCTCACACCCAAGCTCGCGCTCATCTATGCGGCGGCCGCGCGCACCGAGCTGTACGCCAACTACGGCCACGGCTTCCATTCCAACGACGCGCGCGGCGCCACCATCACCGTGGACCCGGCCAATCCGGGCACGGCCGCCGAAAAAGTGCGCCCACTGGTGCGTACGCGCGGCGCCGAAGTGGGCTTGCGTACCGAACCGCGCCCGGGCTGGCAGAGCACGCTGGCCCTGTGGCAGCTGGAGCTGGATTCGGAACTACTCTTCGTGGGCGACGCCGGCAGCACCGAGGCCTCCCGTCCCTCGCGCCGCTGGGGCCTGGAGTGGAGCAACCGCTATCTCGTGAGCCGCTGGCTGGCGCTGGATGCGGACCTGGCCTGGTCGCAGGCCCGTTTCACCGACGGCGACCCGGCCGGCGACCGCGTGCCCGGCGCCGCCGGCAGCACGGCCAACCTGGGCGTGACGGTGGATGCGCTGGGTCCGTGGTCCGGTGCGCTGCGCCTGCGTTATGTGGGCACACGCCCGCTGGTGGAGGACGACAGCGTGCGTTCCGGCGATTCGGTGCTGCTCAACCTGCGCGTGGGCTACCGTCTGAATTCGCGCACCCAGCTGACGCTGGACGTCTACAACCTGCTGGACCGGCGCGACAACGACATCGAGTACTGGTACGAGTCGCAGCTGGCGGGTGAGGGGGCGGCAGTCTACGACCGGCACCTGCACCCGGCGGAGCCGCGCACGCTGCGCCTGACGCTGGCGCACCGGTTCTAGCGCAGCTGTTGACGCAGAATGGTGATCCAGGCGCGGTCAGTACGCTGGGCGGGGAAGTACAGGCGCTGACATCTCAGGACAGCACGGCCGGTTCGTCCGGCAGTTCATTCGGGTGCCCGCCGCGCTGGGGGAAGTGCTTCTTCAAGGCCCGCGCCACCGCTTCAACACCCAGCAGCGCGCCCGAACGGTAGTCGGCCCGCCCGAAGGCCGCTTCAATCTGCCGGCAGATGGCGCTCCAGGTGTCCGTCCCCTCATGCGCGTGGATGCCGCGGTCGGCGACGATCTCCACCGCGTGGTCCGCCAGCAGCACGTAGATCAGCACGCCGTTGTTGTGCTGCGTGTCCCAGACCCGCAGCTCGGAAAACACGTCGATGGCACGTTCGCGCGGCGTCATGCCGCGCATCAATTCCCAGGGCTCCAGCGCAGCCTCCACCGCAAAGCGGATCTCCCCGCCGTGCACGCTTTCGGTTGCACGGATCGCCTCGGCGATGGCCGTCATCGTCGCGCGCGGGAAGGCGCGCCGCACGCTCCAGTCAGGAGTCAGCAGGTGTCGGGTCCAGCGTTGCAGGTTCATGCTTACCACCGCCCCGAGGAGCCGCCCCCGCCGAAACCGCCACCGCCGCCGCCCCTGAAACCACCGCCGCCGAAGCCGCCCCCAAAGCCGCCGCCGCGATGGCTGCCGCCCATGCCGCCGCGCAGGAAGGAGCCGCCACCCAGCAGGGTGACGACGAAGCCGATCACGGCGCCGAGCAGGGCAATGAAGATGACGCCGGACAGGAACCAGATGATCAGCCCCAGGATGCCCGCCGTCACGGCGGCACCCGGCAGGCGCCCCAGCACCGCGCGCAAGACCCCGCCCGCCACCACGGCGATCATCAGCAGCACCGGGGCCATGCCGCCGAGATCGAAGGACGCATCGCCCGCGCGCCCGGCTGGCGCCGGCAACGCCTCGCCGTCGATCAGCTTGATCATCTGCTCGACGCTGGCGTCGATGCCGCCGAAGAAGTCACCCTGCTTGAAGCGGGGCACGACGAGGTCGTTGATGATGCGCTTGGTGATGGCGTCGCTCAGCGCGCCCTCCAGGCCGTAGCCCACCTCGATGCGCACGCTGCGGTCATTCTTGGCCACGAGCAGCAGCACCCCGTCGTCCACCTTCTTGCGCCCGAGCTTCCACTGCTCGACGACGCGGATTGCATATTGCTCGATGGCCTCGGGCCGGGTCGTGGGCACGATCAGCACCGCCAGCTGGCTGCCCTTGCGTTCTTCGAAGGCCCGCAGTCGGCTCTCCAGGCCCGCCCGCTGCTCGGGCGTCAGGGTTGCGGTGAGGTCGGTCACCAGGGCCTGCAGCGGGGGAACGGCGATGAGGTCATCGGCCGCGTGCGCCAACCCCCAGGGGAGCGCCAGCAGCCACAGCAGGGCGGCCAGCGCCCCGGCCCAGCGCCGCAGCGGCAGGCCTGGAACGGCAGGGTTCAACGTGCGGCCTCGGGCTTCTTGGCCGGGCCGCCAAAATCCACCTTCGGCGGCGTGGCCAGCTCTTTTTCGTCGGCGACAGTGAAGCTGGGCTTGACCGAGTAGCCGAAGACCATGGCCGTCAGGTTGGTGGGAAAGCTGCGCACCGCCACGTTGTACTCCTGCACGGCCTTGATGTAGCGGTTGCGGGCCACGGTGATGCGGTTCTCGGTGCCCTCCAGCTGCGCCCGCAACTCCTGGAAGCCCTGGTTGGCCTTGAGTTGGGGATAGTTTTCGCTGACCACCAGCAGGCGGCTCAGGGCGCCGGAGAGCGAGTTCTGTGCGGCCTGGAACTTCTGGAACGCCTCGGGGTTGTTGACCAGCTCGGGCGTGGCCTGGATGCTGGTGGCGCGGGCGCGGGCCTCCACCACCTTGGTCAGGGTTTCCTGCTCGAAGTTGGCCTCGCCCTTGACGGTGTTGACGATATTGGGAATCAGGTCGGCCCGCCGCTGGTACTGGTTCAGCACCTCGGCCCAACTGGCCTTGATCTGCTCGTCGGTGGTCTGGAAGGTGTTGTACCCGCAGCCCGAGAGGCTGAACACGGCCAGGGTCAAGAGCAAGACTCGCAATCTGCGCATTTCGATTTCTCCGGTGAATCCGGCAATGCTAGGACCTTGCCGGGGAGGTGTCCAGTTCCGTTTCATGCCTCGCCGGATCCGTTGGCTAACGCACGATGGCGACGTAGGCGCGCAGCATGAGCGAACTCAGCTTCAAGGGCGCATTTTTCAGCCAGCCCGGCACCCAGGCCGGCGCGTTCATGGAAACGCGTGTGGCCCAGCGGATCACCGGGCGCAACCAGCCGGGCGTGGGGATGACGCGGCGCGGGGGCTTCATGGGATTTCTGTCGGGTTGGACAAGCCGCCGGTGGCCGCGCGCTTGCGGTCCACATGGTAGACCGTCAACACCTGGCTGGCCACCATGTCCAGCGCCGGCCGCGTGTTGCCCTGCTTGTCGGTCCAGACCTTGGGGCTAAGCGCCCCAGAGACCGCAAGCGTGTCGCCCTCGTCCAGCGCCAGCAGCGCCGCGCAGGCCTCGGCCGCAAAGGCAATCACGTTGACGATCAGGCTCTCGCCCTCGCCGGGCACGGCCTTCACCTTGGCGAGCACGAACGATGTGTCGTTCTTGCCCTGGCGCTGTTCCGCCAAGCCCACCAGAGTGCCGGTAATGAGGCCTTCGATCATTGTTGTCCTAGGAGTTGTTGGGGGGATTGTCACTGAAGGGGCGGGTGCGGTTTCGACCGCAAACAGTCGGTCGTTCCGTGATCTCCATAGCGGACGTTGATCCCTATTTTGAGATTGGGTGTCTAGGCACCCATCATGGATGCAACGTTACGCACATGCTCATCAAAAATCGCGCTCATGCGTTCAAGCAGCGCACGCTCGGAGTCGGTCGTGGATTGCGCTCGAGCGAGCTCGTCGTGGATTTTTCCCCAGGCCTTGGGCAAGTCCTTGGCCAGACGGGCGAGTTGAGGAAGCATGTGTTTGGCGTCGAATCTGCATTCCTCGCAGAAACCCTCCCAGGAATGGCGTCCTACCGCACCATAAGACTCATCTCCGCCGATGAAGAGCGCCAGTCCCTCGTCTCCATAGGCGCGCACGCACAGCAGGTCGTAAAACGGGGCGAGTTTGTAGCCCGTGTCGGTGACCAGCAGGGAGATGTTCTTGGCGTGGGCGTCGGAGTTGCCAATCAGGTAGTTGAACATCACCCAGCGCGCGAAGTTGAGCTTGTCGTTACCGCGGATGGCACAAGCGTCAAGCGCCTTGGCAATCTTTGCCAGGCTCACCAGCCCCGCGTCCTTCTCGTACTTCCAATCCGGTCCCACATTGAGCAACTGGCAGCCGTCGACCTGGTGCACGCCCACGATGTTGCCGGCCACCAACTCGCGGTCATAGCGCTTGACCACGTAGGCGGCCTCGGGCACCCGCAGCAGCCACACATCGGGGGTTGGCAGCTTCAGGGCACGCGCCAGGCGCATGCAGGCATATTCGTTGATGGCGCTGGGACGGTATCTCTCCATCCGGGTGTCGGGCTTGAGGATGTGGGTCGAAGGTGAACTGCCCACGCAGTCGCTCAGGCTTTTCGTGCGCGGGTCAAAGCGCAACCCGATCTTGTCTTGTGCGCCGGCGATGGACATGGTTCCCTGCTTGTTGGCCAGCAGCAGCGGGGTCTGGGCGCGCTCCTGCAGACGCCTGTGCATCTCGTCAAAGTCCAGCGCTTTGTATTCCTGGCGGGGGGCCGGGGCCGTGTCTTCCGGCAGAAGAGACAGCACGCCTGGCAGCTCGCGGCCGAGGTGTCCCAGGACCTGGTACGTTGGGGCCTTCTCCAAGGTGATGGCCCTAAGCACGTCCTGTAGCGCCGCACCCTCCGGCAGGAGGTTCTCGAAAAAGATCTTGACCATGTCGCCGCTGTAGCGCACCCGATCCAGCGGGAACCAAGGCGAGAGTACAAAGCCGCCTTCGAGCTCCAGCCACTGAGGGTCATATTCAAAAAAGTAGTTCCCCGCGTCGATGCCGAACCAGCCCATGGGGCGCACGTTGGCCCAGACGCGCAGGCGGATCATTTCCGGTCTCGCCGCGCTGCGTTGATGATGCCTTCGCCCGAGACCTGCCTCAACACATCTGTTGCACGACTTTCTGCAGAACCCGCTTTGAACACGTCGGTGGCACGGTCATTCTCCTGGCTGTGCATTGCACTCGCGATGATGCCGACGGGTGTTCTGCTCGAGTGGCTTGCGATGTCCAACGTCAGGCCCAGCCCGTTGATCAACTGCACCAGCTTGCCCAAGGTGCAACGCTCCGGCTGCGTCTCCGCATCCCGGATGAAGGAGGGGCTCACATTGCACACAGCCGCGGCCTGCTCGCGCGTGAGCTTCTGGCGCTTGCGCTCAGCCGCAAGCAACTTGCCAAGGTGGTTGAGGTTGCTGGTGTCGAGGAGCATGTTTTGACCTTATAAGAACATATTATTCATATAGAACCTGACCTGCAAGATATTTTGACCTTATCAGGTCATTAATCTCGCTTTTCTCCATGAATTTCTCGATTATTGTTCCCATGAGGTCAATTAACAGCTTTTAATACAGCGATTGGATAATTGTGACCCTATGGGGTCAATTTCAGAACATTCTCCATTCTCTTATCCGGCCAGCGGCCATCCGTTGAACTGGACAAGCATCACACCGCGACCATCCGCAACGGGGCGTCAGGAGTCCTTCGTTGCGCCCGAGGTCGGCAAGTCTGCGAAGTGCGGGCCAAATTGGGCTGCTGCCCCTCCGGCAGCGACGCAGCGCGTGCGGTCTGGCCTCAGCCCCGCCAGCCCGGCGCCTCTCTGCCCACCGCCACCCCTCGCAGGAATTCCGCAAGCCCGCGGTTGGCCTCCAGCGTGGTGGCCAGCATGAGGTCGCGGGTCGCGCCCAGGGTGGTCTGCAGGTTGCATGCCTGCTGGTACCAGCGTTCCCTGCGCTGTTTGGGCAGCAGGGGGCGCAGGGCCTCGATGGCATAACGTTGCCGTTTGGCGATGATGCGCACGCGGTGTTGCTGCGTGGGGCTGGGTGCCTGTTTCAGGGCGCGCTTGAGCTGCCGGCGCAGGTGGGCCAGGCGTTGCCGGGCCCAGCGGGGCAGCGGCTCGGGGGGCGCGGCGTCTGCGCTGCCCGCGGGCGGCAGGGCCGACAGGCCTTCGATCCATTGCGTGGTGGCCAGCAGGCAGGCGCCCACGGCCGGGGCCTGGAGCGCGTAGCGTACCGCCTTGCGCTGCAGCGTGGTCGCCTGCAGCAGGGACGCCGACAGGGCCGACCACGCCTCGGCGCGGCGTGGGTCGCCGGCCGCGTAGGCGTCGGCCAGCGGCGGCAGCGTGTCGATGCGGGCAACGTCCAGGTCGCGCAGTTCGCCCAGAAAGGTCAGCAGGGCTTGCAGCGGCAGCCGGGACGGCGGCGGCGTTTCGGCGGGCAGGGCGGTGCGGAACAGCCGGCAGGCGCTGCGAAAACGCCGCCAGCCCACGCGCGCCTGGTGCACCACTTCCGCATCGTCAGAACTGCGCAGGGCCCACAGATTGGCCGTGAACTGGCTGAAGCTTTCGCGCAGCACCCGCTGGGCGGCCTGCGCCACCGGCAGCTTGCTGCCCAACACGGGCGGCTGGGCGCGTTGCGGCATGTCCAGGGTGCCCTGGGCCAGGGCGTAGCCGCGCTCGGCCTTGCTCTGGCTTGCGGGCAGCACGGCGATGTCGCGCGCGATGAGCTGCGCCATGTCGAACAGGGCCTGGGGCGGGCCGGCCAGCAGTTCCAGCTCCAGCTCGCAGATGGGGCTGCGCTGATCGCCGGCCTCGATGTGGCCGATGTCCAGCGCCACTTCGACCACGCTGCCGTTGCGCCGGCGCACGGTCCAGAGCGTGCGCTGGAAGGTGGTGACGAAGCAGGGCTCCAGCGCGCGGAAGATCGTGCCGTCCGGGTCCAAGCCGGACCAGGGTGTCTCTTTGAGGGCGCGCCGCTGCAAGGCGGCGCCGGGCACGGGCTCTTCCCATTCGCCGCGCTGGCTCAGGGCCGAGTCGTCAGCGCCGCCGGTCTTGAACGTCTGCAACCAGCGCGGGCGGGCCTCGCTGCCGACGCGGCGCAGGCGCAGCGCCACCCGCTGCTGGCGCAGGTCTTGCGCGGGCGTGTCGTAGTAGATGTTGTGCAGGCGTTGTGTGCTGGCCTGGCGCCGCGCCAGCAGCGGCAGGCGGGCCAGCCGCTGGGCCAGGGCGGCCGGGTCCGGGGCCGGCAGGGCCAGCTTGAGTTCGATCTCACCGGCGGGTGTTGCGGCGCGGCGCATGGCGGCGCTCAGTCCGCCGCCCCGATGGGCTTGAGCGGCGTGCCGAATGTCTCGCGCAGGGGCTTGTGGTCCAACGGTGGGAACTCGACCACGGTCTGCGGCACCTGGCGCTCCGGGATGTGGTCCAGCAGATGGCGGATCAGCGTGAGGCGGCCGCGCCGCTGGTCGTTGAAGTCCACCAGCACCCAGGGTGTCTTCTTGTGGTGCGTGGCCTTGAGCATGGCGTCGCGTGCCTTGCCGTACTCGGCGTACTTGGCACGCGCCTGCACGTCGATGGGGCTGAGCTTCCAGCGCTTGAGCGGGTCGGCCACGCGCTCGGCAAAACGCTCCTCCTGCTGCGCCTGGTCCACCGTGAGCCAGTACTTGAAGAGAAGGATGCCGTCGTCGACCAGCATGCGCTCGAACACGGGCGCCTGCTGCAGGAAGGCCTCGGTCTCGGCCTCGGTGCAGAAATTCATCACGCGCTCGACGCCGGCGCGGTTGTACCAGCTGCGGTCAAACAGCACGATCTCGCCGGCCGCCGGTAGGTGCGGCACGTAGCGCTGGAAATACCATTGCGTCTTCTCGCGCTCGCCGGGCTTGGCCAGGGCCACCGTGCGGCACTGGCGCGGGTTCAGGGTGTCGGATATCGCGGCAATGACGCCGCCCTTGCCCGCCGTGTCACGCCCCTCGATCACCACCACCAGGCGCTTGCCGGTGTGCTGCAGCCAGCGCGCCACGTCGTTGAGCTCCAGCTGCAGCGCTGCGAGCTGGTCCTCGTATGCGTCCTTGCCCAGTTTGTCGGACTTGTCGCCCTTGCCATTTTTGGGTTTCTTCATCGCTGCATCGTAGCGGAGGCGGGGCGCTGGTTCAATGACAGCTTGGTCATTCACGCCCGTGACGGGCCGCGGCGCAGGCCCTCAGGCGTCTGAGTCGGCGGCAGGGTCACCCGTGGCGGCGCGCTTGCGCTCCACCTAGTAGACCGTTTGCACCTGGCGGGCCGCCATGTCCAGCGCGGGCCGGGTGTTGCCCTGCTTGTCGGTCCAGACCTTGGGCGTCAGCGTGCCGGACAGCGCCAGCGTGTCGCCCTCGTCCAGCGCCAGCAGGTCCGCGCAGGCTTCGGCCGCAAAAGCAATCACATTGACGATCAGGCTCTCGCCTTCGCCCGGCGTGGCTTTCACCTTGGCGAGGACAAAGGAGGTGTCGTTTTTGCCCTGCCGCTGTTCTGCCAAGCCTACGAGGGTGTCGGTGATGAGGCCTTCGATCATGGGGTTCCCGGGAGTTGTGGGGGGATTGTCACTGACTGGACGGTGGCGCGGGTGGCGGGGAGCGGTTTCCGGCCAGTAGCGGTCTGTCAGGATGGAGGCGCAAAGCTGTCCCTCTATGACCCTTTTGGGGGATAGTCAGGTTCGGGCAGAGCAGACAGAATCCATGTTCAGGCTAACCATTTGGTGTTTGTAACTTTGCCGGGTTTCATGCTATTTTTAAGATAGCAATTTATCCAAAACTGCTCTGCTCTCATGCCACTTTTCTTGTTCTGTTTTCCCGTTTTATTCCGCAGTGCTCTGCGGTCTACATTACGTTCCGATTTACGGCTAAAACAGTGGCGCTAACACCGCTGAGGGCTGTTTATAAAACGCCGTTTTTCTGATAGCTTGCGTAGCTGCGCCACAGCGCGCGGACAAGAGCGAGCTCTTGGTACGGACGCAGTGACACAGCTACGTGAGTGGCTACAAAAAAAGGGAGGGGTTTGTGACACAAACCGATAAGCGCCAAGAGATGTTGTTGGCCGAAACGGAACATGACGATAGTGACGGATGCTCGCTGCGCGAGCCCCGCACACCTTCACGTTAAAGCGCAACATGCGACACACGCTGTTCCTCGCAACTCTTCTATTGCCTACATGGGCGCGGGCCGAAGTCCTCGATAAGGAAGTTTCATTTTCGACGTTGCTGGTCGTTGCAGTTGCCGGGGCAATCGTCGCTTTCTGGGTTGCACGTCGGAGGCCTTGGCTGCTGGTTGGCCTACTCCCTGCAATTGGTATCTTCTTTGCTTCTCACCTGTCGGAGCTTGCAGATCCCTTTGTTGGCCCGGCAATGGCGCTTGAAGGCGGGCAAGCTTATGTCATTGCTTCTTGGGCGAGTCCCTTGTTTGTCGTAGCTGCGGTTGTAGCTGGCTACGTTTTGAGAGTTCGCCATGCCAAATCTGCCCTTTAACCTTTCGCTCGGCGCGGACACGCAGCCGCAGGTTGCCGCTTCGCGGCGTTTGCTACGTGCCGGGCAGCTTTGACGTTAGGCCTCGAACGCGACCATGTTCGTATTGTCTCGAAAAGTCAAATCATCCGTCGAACGATGCATTAATGACGTCATCGCAGGATCATTTACTGAAACCACCATCAAAGAACTGATGATTGACCTTCGGGAGCTAGCCCGGTCTGCCCCGCAAATTGGACTAAACGACCCAAAGTTTCGAAATGTGTTTATGAACTTTGTGGACGTTTGCGATTTCATTGCCCATACAAACCGCACAAAAGGCCTGTTTGAGTCAAAGATTCGAAAGCAATCCGAGCGTATGGCAGACGCGCTCGCCAGCGGAGACCAAACCCGCTGGGACAAAGTAACGAATATTCCATTGGTCGCGGATATGGGCTCTATTGTTTCAGGCTTACTTGGCACATCCTTTCTATGCCTATGCCACTTCGACAAGACACTCAGTCCCTCGTTTTTGGAACCGGCCCACCGAAGAACAGATGAAATTGCTCTCTGCATAATTTCGCTGTTGCAGGATTCCATCATTAAGCTGAAAGACGATTGCGGTGAAGCCATCCTGCACGTCTTGGTGCACGAGGGGTATTTTCGCTTGTACTGTAGAGTGCACGGCTCGCGAATCGAAGCCGATGCCAGAAGACGCACTGGAGGCTCGGGCCGAGTCGCTATAGGCTTCCCGGTTCTGGTAACTCAGGCGAGGGACGTTGATGAAGTATTGCCGCCATACACTCCGGAATTGGGTCTACTGGAAGAGCACTTCACTCTCCCACCATTAATCGAAACCTACCGTAACGCCGATGGTCGCCTTTGCGTTCGGGTCTTGGAGGCATAGTGGTGAATCGTGGCCTAACCTCTCATTCCACCGGACCTGCGCGAAAAGCCGCGCAGGCCGGTGAATTCAGACGTTAAAGGGCTCAAGTGAGCGACCCCAGGATCGACCGCTACAACGCCGCTCTTGCGAAGGTCAATGCGGTGCTGTACGAGATGTGGGCACCCATCGGCTTTGTCGGTGGTTTGCCCCGAGACGAGTACGAGACGTATGCGGTTCGCTGTCTGTCTCTTCTCGCCGGTGGTGCGCAGGAAAAGGAGCTCGCGGCGTATTTGGTTTCTGCCGGCACGGGGCTGGCCGACGATCCTGCCGCACTTGCGAAACAATCTGCCGAGGCTGCACGTCATCTGATGGAGCATCAGGGGGAAGCCCGTGCAATCGCCCCTTAACATGTTAAGGGGCGTGGACCCACAACAGCAGGAGGCGGCTTCGCCGCAAGTGTTGGTGGCCCGGTCATCTTTATGTTGAGCGTCTGGCCGTCTTCTCCCTCGTCTCGTATAGAGACGCCCGCCGCTTATCCCTGACCGACCCTCCCTGCCACCGGTTCCCCCCATACGCCGTCCGGCGTATTCCCCCGCCCCCCTCCCATCCCTAAAGTGACTCCATCGCCGTCCCCAGGCCGTTTCCCCGGCCGGGCGCTGCGAGACGGTTTCTGTTCATCAACTTGGAGTCACACACATGCAACGTCGATTTACCCTCAAGGCGCTGGCAGCTGCCACCGCCGTCTCCACCCTGGGCCTGGCCTCCATGGCCGCCCACGCCCAGTCGGGCGGCACCATCAAGGTCGGCATTCTGCACAGCCTGTCGGGCACCATGGCCATTTCCGAGACCGTCCTCAAGGACACCGTGCTCATGGCCATCGACGAGATCAACGCCAAG
>JBEIPS010000132.1:0-4541 GCA_040376915.1 Hylemonella sp. | reverse complement strand
CGATGTGGGTATGGACCCCTTCCAGCGTCAGCAGGGATTGGGCACTCATACTGTTTCCTCTTCGGGGCTGATGCCCAGGTAAGCCTGCTGGACGACCGGCGATGCGATCACCGTCTCCGGCTCGCCGTCGGCCACCAGTTCGCCGTTGTGCAACACGATGATGCGGTCCGACAGCTCGCGCACCACGTCCATCTTGTGCTCGACCAGCAGGATGGTCTTGCTCTTGTCGGCCTTTAGGCTGCGGATCAGGTTCAGGATCACCGGCACCTCGTCCACGCTCATGCCGGCCGTGGGCTCGTCGAACATGAAGACCTGCGGCTCCAGCGCCATCAGGATGCCCACTTCCAGCTTGCGCTGGTCACCGTGCGGCAGGCTGGCCGCCGTGGCATCACGCTTGTCAGCCAGCGCCACCGTCTCCAGCACGGCCTCGGCCTTCTGCAGCAGGTCGCGCCGGTCGCTCCAGATGCGGAAAAGGTCCAGGCCCGCACCGGCCCGCGCCTGCACGGCCAGGCGTATGTTCTCCAGCACCGTGAGCTGCGGGAACAGGTTGGTGAGCTGGAAGGCACGGCCCAGGCCGGCACGGGTGCGCTGCGGCGTGCTCAGCGACGTGAGGTCCTGACCATTGAGGCTCACCTGCCCGGCCGAGGCCCTGATCTGCCCCGAGATCAGGTTGAAGTAGGTGGTCTTGCCGGCGCCGTTGGGCCCGACGATGGCGGTCAGGGTGCCGGGCGCGAACGCGCACGAGACGGCATTCACCGCCACGTGCCCGCCAAAGCGGACCGTGAGATCACGTGTTTCTAGCATGTGTCAGTTCCCCGTCGTGGGGGAGATTGAATGGGGGAGCGGCGTAGCGAGCGGCTGCCTGGCTAGGCGGACGGAGCGCAGCAACCGGAACGTACTTGCGGTACGTGAGGATTGCGAGCACCGCCCAACGACGCCGGGCGGCCGCGCAGTAGCCGAGCACCCATTCAACGGTTGTTGCGGATCGGAATGGCCATGTCTTCCGGCTTGATCTCACGCACGAGTTCAGGCACGCCCCAGGCGAAGGCCGGGTCCGCCTTGATCTTGAAGTGGTACATGCTCTGCATGGCCTGATGGTCTTCCTTGCGGAAAGTCATCTTGCCCTTGGGCGTGTCGAAGCTCATGCCCTCCATGGTCTGGATCAGCTTCTCGGTGCTGGTATCGCCGTTGGTCCTCTTGAGCGCGGTGACAATGGCCATGGCGGCGGAGAAACCACCGGCGGTGAAGAAATCCGGCGGTGTCTTGAACTGGCGGTAGTGCTCGGCCACCAGCGCCTCGTTGGCCGGGTTCTTGGGAATGCCGAAGTAGTAATACAACGCACCCTCCATGCCCGGGAACTGCTTGTAGGCCACCATGGCGGGCAGGATGTTGCCACCCGTCGCCAGTTCGATGCCGTAGCGGTTCTTCAGATCCATCTCGGCGATCTTGGGAAAGGGTGTCGGCGCGCCCGACCAGGTCACGGAGATGAACTTGCGGCCCGGCTGGTCCTTGAGTTTGTCCACGATGCGCAGCAGGCCGGCGGTGAAGTCGGCCGTGCCCACGGGCAGGTACTCCTCATGCACGATCTTGGCCTTCTTGATGAAGTCCTTCGCGGCCTTCACACCATCGCGGCCGAAGGCATTGTCGTTGGCCAGGGTGGCAATCACGTTGCCCGGCACGTCCAGCGCGATGGCATTGGCGGCGGCGTCCTGGCTGCTGCTGCGGCCGGTGCGGAAGATGTACTTGTTCCACTTGTCGCCGGTGATGGAGTCGGCCACAGCCGGCTCGACCAGCAGGATCTTCTTGTATTCCTCGGCGACGGGCAGCATGGCCAGGGCCACGGGCGAGGCGGTGGGGCCGATTGCGAGGTCGACCTTGTCGTCGGCATAGGCCGCGGCCAGCAGGCTCTTGCCCACGTCGGGCTTGCCCTGGTCGTCCTTCTCGATGATGACGATCTTTTTGCCGTTGATGGCCATGGTGCCGCCGGTGGCGTAGTTCAGGCCCATCATCAAGCCCACATGGGTCTGCTTGGCATAGGCCTCCAGCGCGCCGGTCTTGCTGTGGATATGGGCAATGCGGATGTCCTTGCCCTGGGCCTGGACGCCCGCGGCCAGAAAGGTGGCGGCCAGAGCGGTACTGATCAGGCCGCTACGTAGGATCAATGAACGACGGTGCATGGAGGTCTCCTCATGTGAATATTGTGTTTCCATGTCAGCAGATACCGTGCCACGCCATAAGTCGTTGATTTTATTGAAATTAATTTTAATAACCAAATAAGATTGCCTGAATAAAATACAAATAATTGTCTTTTATTCAGACAAATGCTCTTATTTCAGACATTCACATCCAGGCGCTCGTAAAGCGTGGCGCGGGCGATGCCCAGCATTCGCGCCGCAGCCACCTTGTTACCACCGCAGGCCAGCAAGGCCGCAGCAATGGCCCGGCGTTCGACCTCCGCCACCTGCTCGGCCAGGGGTCGGACAGCGGAGGGTTCGGTAGCCGCCATCGCCACGGCAGGCTGCGGCGACTCCAATTGCTCGATGCCGGTTTCGCGCAGCACCTGCGTGATCCGCACGCCGTCGATGCGGCTTGAATCCCCCAGCAGGGCTGCCTGCTCCAGCACATTGCGCAACTCGCGCACATTGCCGCGCCAGAGCTGGGCCGTCAGCAGGTCCATGGCCTCCGACGTGTACTCGGGTTGCGGCAGGCCGCTGCGCTGGGCCAGCTCTTCGCCCAGGGCTTCGACCAGGGCGGGAATGTCGGCACGACGTTCACGCAGAGGCGGCACACGTATGGGCAGCACGTTGAGGCGGTAGTACAGGTCCTCGCGGAACTTGCCCTCGCGCACGAGCCGGCCCAGGTCGCGCGAAGTGGCGGCTATCACCTTGGCCTCGAAACGCAACAGGCGGTTGGAGCCCAGGGGCTCGAACTCACCTTCCTGCAGAGCCCGCAGCAGTTTGGCCTGCAGGCCCAGGGGCATGTCGCCGATTTCATCCAGGAAGAGCGTACCGCCGTCGGCCAGCTTGAGCTTGCCGTCGCGCCCCTTGCGCTCGGCACCGGTGTAGGCACCGGGCGCCACGCCGAAGAACTCGGCCTCCAGCAAGGTGTCGGGCACGGCCGCAATGTTGACGGTCACGAAAGGCCCATTGGGACGCGAAGACACCGCAT
The DNA here is from genome assembly GCA_040376915.1 of Hylemonella sp. Taxonomy (GTDB): domain Bacteria; phylum Pseudomonadota; class Gammaproteobacteria; order Burkholderiales; family Burkholderiaceae_C; genus Hylemonella. The sequence continues at coordinate 1,373 of JBEIPS010000132.1, read as the reverse complement.
GGATGGCATGCGCCAGCAGCTCCTTGCCGGTGCCGGTCTCGCCCAGCAGCAGCACCGGGCTGCCCGACTGCGCGGCGCGACGCGCCAGGCGCTTGAGCTCCACCACGGCCGGGCTGGCACCGACAAAACTGGCAAAGGTGTACTTGGCCCGACGCTGGCCGCTGCGCTGGTGGGCCAGCTCACGGCGTGCGTCGTCCAGCTCGCGCTGCAGGGCGGCGAACTTGTTGATCAGTGGCTGCAGATTGGTTTCGGGGTGGTCAAACAGCACGATGCCCAGGGCGCCGATGACTTCGCCCGAGCTGTCGCGCAGCGGAATGCGGCTGACACCGAAGGTGCCGGCGCGGTTGCTCAGCAGGTCGATCAGGATGGGCTTGCCGGTTTCCAGCACGTGGTGCAGCTGCGTGTTCTGTACCACGCTGGCCACCGGATGCCCGACAAAATCCTCGACCCGCGCATAACCCAGCGCCGGCAGAAAACGTTTGTACTGCTCATTGATCCAGACCACCTTGCCCTGGCGGTCCACCAGCAGCATGCCTTCACTGGCGTTGGCGAAAAGATCGAACATGGAACGCGCGGCCAGCTCCAGAATGCTCTGGGCATCGCGCGGCAGTGCGTCCGTTTTTTCCATGCGGCAATGGTACAGTGAGCCGCATGTTCCGCCCTCCCCTCTATCCCTGAGATGGATGTCCTGCGTATCGACAAATGGCTCTGGGCGGCGCGTTTCTACAAGACCCGCAGCCTGGCGGTGGAAGAAATCGGCAAGGGGCGCGTGCTGGTCAACGAGCAGGCCGTGAAGCCGTCGCGCGAAGTACGACCTGGCGACCTGGTCACCCTGCGCCAGGGCCCCGTCACGCGCAGCGTGACTGTGCGGGCTCTGAGCGGACAACGCGGACCGGCACCGGTCGCACAGCAGCTCTATGAGGAAACCGAGGCCAGCCGGCTGGCGCGTGAGGCCGCGGCCGAACAACGCCGTCTGGCCGCCGAACCGGCGCTGAGCATTGAGCAGGGGCGGCCGACCAAGCGGGATCGGCGGCAGATGGACAAGGCGGGATGGGGTGAGCGGTGGAGTGCGTCCACTGACTCCTGAGCGTTGCGTTTGTACGATGCGGGTGGCGCCAGGGGATTGCTCGAAATTCGTCTGACGCGAATTTCTCGGGGCTACGCCCCCGCGCTGCGCGCGTCCAGAAACAGTCCCCCGGACTGTTTCTGAGCGAACCAAAGGGTTCTCACCCGCCCAATTCCGCCAAAAAAAAGCCCCGCACTGGGCGGGGCTTGTTTTTGGCGGAAACGGAGGGATTCGAACCCTCGATGAGGCTCTACACCCCATACTCCCTTAGCAGGGGAGCACCTTCGGCCACTCGGTCACGTTTCCT
>JBEIPS010000034.1:0-26390 GCA_040376915.1 Hylemonella sp. | reverse complement strand
GTATCAGCCTGGGCATGAAGCAGTGCAAGGCCAACCCCTGGCAGGAATTCGCGCAGAACACCAAGCGCGGCGACCGCGTCAAGGGCCCGATCAAGTCCATCACCGACTTCGGCGTGTTCGTGGGCCTGGCTGCCGGCATCGACGGCCTGGTGCACCTGTCCGACCTGTCCTGGAACGAGCCGGGCGAAGCCGCCGTGCGCAACTACAAGAAGGGTCAGGAAGTGGAAGCACTCGTGCTGGCCGTCGACGTGGACCGCGAGCGCATCTCCCTGGGCATCAAGCAACTGGACCAGGATCCCTTCACCACCTTCACGTCCGTGAACGACAAGGGTTCCTCGGTGACCGGCAAGGTCAAGACCGTGGACGCCCGTGGCGCCGAGATCGATCTGGGCCAGGACATCCTGGGTTACCTGCGTGCCAGCGAAATCTCGCGTGACCGCGTGGAAGACGCCCGCAACGTGCTCAAGGAAGGCGACGAAGTCACCGCCGTGGTGGTCAACGTGGATCGCAAGACCCGCAACATCCAGCTGTCGATCAAGGCCAAGGACCTGGCCGACGAGCAGGGTGCCATGGCCAACCTGAACCAGCAATCGGCCCGCGAAAGCGCCGGTACCACCAGCCTGGGCGCTCTGCTGCGCGCCAAGCTGGACACGTCCGAGAAGTGATAAGCATGGGTCTCGCTGCTGCTGTGCGGCGGTGAGACCCTGCGAGCCACACGCGAACGTCTCATTTCATGACCCGCTCCGACCTGGTTGAAGAACTGGCGGCCCGTTTCGGGCAGCTCACCCACCGCGACGCCGAGTTCGCGGTCAAGGCCATCCTGGACGCGATGAACGATGCACTGGTGCGCGGGCACCGCATCGAGATCCGTGGCTTTGGCAGTTTCTCCATCAACCGCCGGCCGCCGCGCATGGGGCGCAATCCCCGCAGCGGCGAGAGCGTGGCCATTCCCGAAAAGCGCGTCCCCCACTTCAAGCCGGGCAAGGCCCTGCGCGAAGCGGTGGACCAGCGCACCAGCGAGATGCAGGCGAACGAACCCAAAGCCTAGTCTCCTACTCGCTAGAATGCCCTCACCCGGGGGACATCGATGAAAAAACTGACATGGCTGCTGAAGTGGATACTGCGGGCAGCCATTTTTTTTGCCCTGCTCGCTTTTGCCCTGAACAACCAGCAGGACGTCAGCGTGCACCTCTTCTTCGGCCACGACTGGACCGCACCGATGGTGCTGGTCGTGCTGGCCGCCTTCACCCTGGGCCTGGCCGCGGGCGTGCTGGCCATGCTGCCGCGCTGGCTCAAGCAGCGTCGCGCTGCACGCCGGGCTCGCCGTCTGAGCGCAGCCGAAAGCCAGCTTTCCCTCTCCACACTGCAGCCGCCCCATGAATCTTGATCTGAGCTGGATCCTGCTCGGCCTGCCGGCCGCCTTCATCCTGGGCTGGCTGGCCTCGCGCCTGGACCTGCGCCAGTTGCGCATCGAAAACCGCCGCAACCCCAAGGCCTATTTCCGCGGCCTGAACTTCCTGCTCAACGAACAGCAGGATCAGGCCATCGACGCCTTCATCGAAGCCGTGCAGCAGGACCCCGACACCTCCGAGCTGCACTTCGCCCTGGGCAATCTGTTCCGCCGCCGTGGCGAGTACGAACGCGCCGTGCGCGTACACGAGCACCTGCTGTCGCGTGGTGACCTGTCCGAAGCCGATCGCCAGCGGGCCCAGCATGCCCTGGCGCTGGACTACCTCAAGGCCGGCCTGCTGGACCGTGCCGAGGACGCGCTGATCAAGCTTGAGGGCACACCCTTCCAGGCCCAGGCCCGCCTGGCCCGCCTGGCCAACTACGAACGCTCACGCGACTGGCCGCTGGCGGCCGAGATCGCCCGCCAGCTTGAAGATGCCGACCACGGCAGCTTCAGCAGCCGCCTGGCGCACTATCTGTGCGAGCAAGCCGCCGCCCATCTGGCGCAAGGCGAAGTGCCCCAGGCGCAGGACGTGCTGAACCAGGCCATCAGCACCGCCCCCACCGCCCCCCGCGCGCGCGTCGAGCTGGCCCGTCTGCAGATGGAGCAGGGGCAGGCCGCGCAGGCCTGTGCCACCCTGGAAGCGGCCCTGGCCGCCTGCCCGCCCGCCACGCCCCTGATCGCCGCCCCGTTGGCGCAGGCCGCCGTGGCCAGCGGCCGCACCGTGCCCGTGCTGGCCAGGCTGCAGGACATCTACGAACAGTCCCCTTCGCTGGACGTGCTCGAAGCCCTGGTGACGCTGCAGGCGGCCGCCGGCAGCAGCAGCACCAGCACGCGTGACTGGTACGTGCACCACCTGGAGCGCGAACCCTCGCTGGTTGCCGCCGCCAAGTGGATCGCCGGCGAGAAGCTGGAGCACGAGCAGTTTCACCCCCAGGTGCAGCGCGCGCTGGACCACGCCGTCAAGCCGCTCACGCGCTACCGCTGCGCCGCCTGCGGCTTCGAGGCCAAGCAGCATTTCTGGCAATGCCCGGGCTGCCAGACCTGGGACAGCTATCCCGCCCGTCGAGTCGAAGAGCTGTAATGAAGCACCCCCGACTCTCGCTCACTGCGTGTAGCTCGCATCCCCCCTCAAGGGGGCGACGCCAGTGGCCCGGCGAAGCCGGTTCCACGGCGTCCCGCGACTGGACTTCTTCTTGCCTGCTGTAATTCAGCAACCAGCATCTCCGTCATGCCTATGAAAATAACTCAAGCCCAACTCGCCAAGTCCCGCGTGCTCGTGGTGGGCGACGCCATGATCGACCGCTACTGGTACGGCGCCGTGGACCGCATCAGCCCCGAGGCCCCGGTGCCCGTGGTGCGCGTCACACGCGAGGAACTCCGCATCGGCGGCGCGGCCAACGTGGCCAGCAACGTCGTGTCGCTCGGCGCCAAGGCCACCCTGCTCACCGTGGTGGGCGACGACGAGGCCAGCCACACGCTCGAAACCCTGGTCGCCAAGACCGGCATCACGCCGCACTTCGGCCGCGACGCGGCGCTGCAGACCACGGTCAAGCTGCGCGTGATCGGCCGCCAGCAGCAGCTCATCCGCCTGGACTTCGAGAACAGCCCCAAGGGCGAGGTGCTGGCCTCGCAGACAGCCGATTTCATCAAGCTGCTGCCCAGCCACGACGCCGTGCTCTTCTCCGACTACGGCAAGGGCGGACTGGACCACGTGCACCACATGATCGAACACGCGCAGGCTGCCGGCAAACCCGTGTTGATCGACCCCAAGGGCTCGGACTACTCGCGCTACAGCGGCGCCACCGTGATCACCCCCAACCGCGCCGAATTGCAGCAGGTGGTGGGCTCGTGGAGCAGCGAAGAAGATCTGCGCGCCAAATCGCGCGCCCTGCTCGACAAGCTCGGCCTGCAGGCCCTGCTGCTCACGCGCAGCGAGGAAGGCATGACACTCTACGACGCCGCCGGCGAGATCAGCGTGGCCGCCCAGGCGCGCGAAGTGTTCGACGTGACCGGCGCCGGCGACACCGTGATCGCCACGCTCGCCGCCCTGGTTGGCGCCGGCCTGCCCCTGCGCGAGGCCATGCCCCTGGCCAACAAGGCCGGCGGCATCGTCGTGGGCAAGTTTGGTACCGCTACCGTCAGCTATGCCGAGCTGTTCGGCGCATAAAGAGATGTTTGATCAACGTACAGGTTTTAGCTCCGACATAACTTGCCTGCGGCAAGTGAGTCTGCGCTGAAGCCGGCTGGAGGTATTCATGAGAGTTGTAGTCACCGGAGCGGCCGGCTTTATCGGCGCCAACATCGTCAAGGGCCTGAATGCCCGCGGCATCGACGACATCATCGTCGTCGACGACCTGAGCCAGGGCGACAAGTTCCGCAACTTCGCTGACCTGAAGATCGCCGATTACGTGGACCTGGACGACTTCTATCCCGGCTTCGAGGAAGGCCACTACGGCAAGATCGAAGCCGTGTTCCACGAAGGCGCCTGCAGCGACACCATGGAGCAGGACGGCAAGTACATGATGGACAACAACTACACGCTTTCGTGCGAGTTGTTCCAGGCCTGCCAGCGCTACGGCACCCGCCTGCTCTACGCCTCCTCCGCCGCCACCTACGGCAACTCCGAGACCTTCCGCGAGGTACCCGAGTTCGAGGCCCCGCTCAACGTCTACGGCTATTCCAAGCTGCTCTTCGACCAGCGCATGCGCCGCGAGCTGGGCACGAACTTCGAGAAAGCCAAGATCCAGGTCGCGGGTTTCCGCTACTTCAACGTCTACGGTCCGCGCGAGCAGCACAAGGGCCGCATGGCCAGCGTGGCCTTCCACCAGTTCAACCAGTTCCGTGCCGAAGGCAAGGTCAAGCTCTTTGGTGAATATGGCGGCTATGCCCAGGGCGAACAGAAACGCGACTTCGTCTTCGTTGACGACGTGGTGGCCGTCAACCTCTGGTTCTTCGACCACCCGGGCAAGAGCGGTGTGTTCAACCTCGGCTCGGGCCGGGCCCAGCCCTTCAACGACGTGGCAGTGGGCGTGGTCAATACCCTGCGCGGCCTCAAGGGCGAAGCCGCCCTGCCGCTGGCCGAGATCGCGGCCAAGGGCCTGATCGAGTACATCCCCTTCCCCGACGCACTGCGCGGCAAGTACCAATGCTTTACGCAGGCGGATCTGGCCAAGCTGCGCGCCGCTGGCTGCGACCACACCTTTGCCGACGTGCAGACCGGTGTGGCCCAGTACGTGAAATGGCTGTCCAGCCAGGCCTGATCGTCCCCGTCCATGAAAAAAGCCGGCGGATCCCGCCGGCTTTTTTCCTGCGCGTTCAGCGCTTCACTTGCACTTGAAGACTTCGTAGCTGCGCTTGCCGTATTCCAGGGAATTGCCCTTGACCACGGTATCGCCGCCCTTGTCGATGGCCTCGTTGCGCGCCATCTGCAACAGGTTTTCTTCCACCGCCTCGGCGCTGCGCGTGATGGGGCCCAGGGAGGACAGCACGCTGAGCGTGGAGCGGCCCAGCGACTTGCACTTGGCCACGTCCGTGTCCTTGGCCAGCACCACCTGCTCCGCGCCCACGCGCTCGCCGATCATCGAGCTGGCACAGCCCGTCAAGCCGGCTGCCAGCAGGCCCACTGCCACGGCGCCCATCAGATTCTTCGATAGCTGCATAGTCTCTCCAATCAACAACAGAAACACAATGCCCGAAGTCTAGCGCGTATGCGTGTATCCAAATGCAAAAAAATGGATCAAACGCCGGTCAGCTTGCGGTAGGCCGTGCGCGTCTCGGGTGACACGGCGGCGAGCACCTGCGCGTGGCTGGTCTGGTGCCGTGCCAACAGGCGCGCAGAGGCCACGGCCCTGGAGCGGCAGAACCAGTGGCAGCTGTGCTGCATGAGGAAAAGCTCAGCCGACATCGTGAAGGCCTTGTCGCGCTGCGTCAGCTCGCGGCGGTTCTCCGTTGCCGCCGCGATGCCCTCGGCATGAAGGGCCACTGCATGGCGCATGTCGAAAGCCTGGCGCGGCAGGATCTTGTCGGCATAGGGAAAGGCGAAGCCCAGGGTGCTGACCTGGGTCTGCCCGTTCCAGACCTTGGAGAAGTCGGCGGCGAAACGCTGGAACTGGCTGTTGAGCTCGGCCTCGGCCGTGCCCAGCATGCTCCAGATCTGCACACGGCGCTCCTCGTCCTCCTCACCGAGCGCACGCAGATAACCCTCGGTGACGTTCTCCATCAGCTTCTCGATCTGGTACTGGCTCAGATAGCCCCCCAGCAGGTAGATGCGGCGGCGCTGCTCGCGGGCCTTGAGGAACTGGAAGCCCGCGATGGGAACCAGCAGCAATATCAGTAACTCCATGGACGACCCGGGCGAAACAAAGAGACTAGTGTAGTGGCTGGGTCGCGGGCCCCTTCAGCGCGCCAGCGCCACCACCCGTTTGTAGAGCAAACCTCCCGCGTAGAGCGAAAGGCCCACCACCACCAGGCTGCCGATGCGCACCAGGGGTGCGGCGCCGGCCAGGTCGTAGAGCATGACCTTGACCAGCGAGGCGGCGAAGATGAAGAGCGAGGACTTGCCCAGGTCCTGGTCCTCGTTGCGGAAGGCCAGCAGCAGCGCGGCCAGGGCCAGCGCGCCCCAGGCCAGCGAGACCAGCAGTTCGTTGCCGAAGCTGCGCAGCACCACCACCATCAGGCCGATGTGCGCGGCATAGAGTGCAAACACCATCCACTGCCGCAGCGCGACGTGGCTGCGCCCGACAAAATAAGCGGCGTAGAGCTCGGCAGCATAGAGCAGGGAAAGCAGCGTCCCCTGGCCTGCGCCGCCGGTGTCGCCCAGCAGCACCACGCGCGCAAAGTTCAGGGCCAGCAGGGCACCCAGCAACAGCTTGAACGGCAGCATGAGCTCGGCGTCCGCCTTGGGTCGCGTGACGAAAAGGGCCGCCGGTGGCAGCACCAGCAGCACGACCCAGGGGGCCCAGCGCTCGGGCAGAAGTTCCAGATAGACCGCGTGGAACAGCACCAGGGCGCAGTAGGCCCCGACGATGAAGCCGCCTGCTTCGAGCGATACGCCCAGCGCACGCCGTGCGATCCCGTAGGCCACCAGCAGCACGGCCGCACTGGTCACGGCCACCCAGGGCGCCACGTCGGGTACGTGCCGGTCCAGCAATGCGTATTGCAGCCCGTAGAAGAGCAGCAGCAGCGGCAGGTGGGCGATGCCGTCGGCCTTGGTCATGGGGCGATCGTGGCGGATGGAAAAGGTGATCGCCGCGGCCAGGAAGACCAGGAACTGCAGGGTCTGGAAAACCACGGCCACGCCCCACTGGGACCGGGCCAGGTACTCCCATGCCAGCTGAAATGCGATCAGCGCCATATAGCCCGCCAGCAGATAGGGCCGGCGCTTGGCGATGGCCACGGCATAGACACTGAAGACCACGCTCCAGGCCGTGAAGTAGATCGCGAGGTCCACCACCGAACCCGTCAGGGCCCGCAGCAGCAAGGGCGCAGAGTAGGAACCCACCACCGCAAACAGGCCGTAGATCTCGCTGCCGAAGATGCGCCCCAGCCAGAGTGCCAGCAGGCAGTTGCAGATCACCGCCGCGGTGGCCACGCCGGCGCCTATCAGGTAGTAATAGAGATGCGCGCCATAGATGGCCAGGAAGAACACCACCAGACCCCCGGCCGGCAGCAGGCTGGCGTAGCTGCTGTCCAGGCGGCGCAGCCGCAGGCCCGCCACGATGAGGCCGATACCGCCCAGCACGGCCAGGCCGAGCTGGCGCGGCGGTGTCAACCAGCCCGTGTCGTAGACCAGGCGGATCAGATAGGCCGCGGCCAGCACCAGCAGCGTGGCCCCGGTCCAGCCCATGATCTGCGTGACCGTGAGCTCGCGCTCGTCCACCGTCTTCTCGAAGAAGGGCGAGGCCGGTGCCGGCCCGCGGGCCCGGGCCGCCGCAACGGGCGCCTGCGGTTCGGTGTTGCGAAAGTGCGGGTCTTCCACATCTGGCGGTGCCGCGGCAGGGCGCGGGGCCGCGGGCGTGGCCGCCGCCGGCGCGCGGGGCGAGAGATTGAGCACGGCCTCTTCCAGCCGGGATAGGCGCAGGTTCAGTGCACGCAACTGCTCTTCGACATCAGCCATGGTCCGTCCTCGCTTCGTAACGACAGACGCATGCTAACCGCTGGCGCGAAGGCTCAGGCCTGGCTGCCGTAGCCCCCTCCCCCCGGGGTATGGATCTCGAACACATCACCCGGCGCCATGGCCGTCTGGCCGATGTGCCCCAGTGCCTCGACGCGGCCATCGGCGCGGACCACGCGGTTGATGCCCGGCTGCCCCGGCTGGCCGCCGGCCATGCCGAAGGCGCCGTGCAGGCGGCCATTGGACAGGATGCTGGCCGTCATGTCCTCCAGGAACAGCACGCGCCGCACACCGCCGTCACCGCCGCGCCAGCGCCCGGCCCCGCCGGAACCGGATCGGATCTCGTAACCCAGCAAGCGCACGGGGAAGCGGAACTCCAGCACCTCGGGATCGGTCAGGCGCGAGTTGGTCATGTGCGTCTGAACCACGCTCGTTCCGTTGAACCCATCACCAGCCCCGCTGCCCCCCGAGATGGTCTCGTAATACTGGTAGGTCGCATTGCCGAAGGTGAAGTTGTTCATGGTGCACTGGCTGGCGGCCATCACGCCCAGCGCGCCATAGAGGGCATTGGTGATGCAACTCGAAGTCTCCACATTGCCCGCCACCACCGAGGCCGGCGGGTTGGGGTTGAGCATGGAGCCCGGCGGGATGATGACCTTGAGCGGCTTGAGGCAGCCCGCATTGAGCGGGATGTCGTCGTCCACCAGGGTACGGAAGACATACAACACCGCCGCCATGCAGACCGCCGTGGGTGCGTTGAAGTTGTTGAGCTGCTGCGCGCTGGTGCCCGTGAAGTCGATCTCGGCACTGCGGTTCTTCGCATCGACGCGGATGGCCACGCTGATCTGCGCGCCGTTGTCCAGCGGCAGAATGAACGCACCGTCTTTCAGGCGGGTGATGACCCGGCGCACCGACTCCTCGGCGTTGTCCTGCACATGGCGCATATAGGCCAGCACCACCTCCAGGCTGAACTGCCCCACCATCTTGCGCAGTTCCTGCACGCCTTTCTCGTTGGCCGCGATCTGGGCCTTGAGGTCGGCCAGGTTCTGCTGCGGGTTGCGTGAGGGATATTCACCGCTGGCCAGCAGCGCGAGGATCTCGGCCTCGCGCAGCACGCCGCGGTCCACCAGCTTGAAGTTCTGGATCTGCACGCCCTCCTCCTCGATGCGCGTCGAGAAGGGCGGCATGGAACCGGGCGTCGTGCCGCCTATGTCAGCCTGGTGCCCGCGGGATCCGACGTAGAACGTGGGTTCTGTCTTGCCCGCCAGATAGACCGGGGTGATCACCGTCACGTCCGGCAGGTGCGTGCCGCCGTGGTAGGGGTCGTTGAGCACGTAGACATCGCCCGGCTGCATCCTGCCCGCGTTCTCGCGGATCACCGTCTTGATGCTCTCGCCCATGGACCCGAGGTGCACAGGCATGTGGGGTGCGTTGGCGATCAGGTTGCCCTGGGTGTCGAACAGCGCGCAGGAGAAATCGAGCCGTTCCTTGATGTTCACCGAATAGGCCGTGTTCTGCAGCTGCAGGCCCATCTGTTCGGCGATGTTCATGAAGAGGTTGTTGAACACCTCCAGCAGCACCGGATCGGCCGTGGTGCCGGCCGCATAGGTGACGGTGCGCGGTGTGCGCCGCTGCAGCACGATATGGTCCAGCGCGGTGAGCTCGGCCTCCCAGCCGGGCTCCACCACCGTGGTGGCGTTTTTCTCGGCAATGATGGCCGGGCCGGGGATGCGGTCGCCGGCCCGCAGGTCCTCGCGCACCACCAAAGCCGCCTGATGCCAGGCTCCTCCCGAATACAGACGCACCGTCTCGCGGCTGGGTACATCACGTGGCGCATGCATCGCATGGCGCGGCTCGGCCGGCGCATCACCCGCCACCACGGCCTCCACCGACACCGCCTCCACGATCAGGCGCTTGCCCTGCATGAGGAAGGCAAAACGCTGGCGGTAGGCGGCCTCGAAGGCCGCGCTGATCTCGGGCAGCGACCCGTGCGGCACGACCAGGGCCGCATCGCTGCCCTCATAGCGCACGTGCACCCGCCGCTGCACGCGCACAGCCGCGGCGCTGAGCTGCTGGCGCTCCAGCTCGCCGCGCGCGGCCTGGGCCAGCGCGTCCAGCTTCTCTGCGATGGCCGGCAGGGCCGTGGCGTCCAGCGGCAGTTCCACTGCCTGCTCGCGTATCACGTTCTGGTCGGCCAGGCCCATGCCGTAGGCCGAGAGCACACCGGCCAGCGGATGCACCAGCACCCGTGTCATGCCCAGGGCATCGGCCACCAGGCAGGCGTGCTGCCCGCCGGCGCCACCGAAACACTGCAGGGTGTAGCGCGTTACGTCGTAACCCCGCGCCACGGAGATCTTCTTGATGGCGTTGGCCATCTGCTGCACGGCGATGTTGACGTAACCCTCGGCCACGTCTTCGGCGCTGCGCCCGGTCTGCGCTGCCAGCGCGGCGAATTTCTCACGCACCACGTGGTCGTCCAGCGCCTCGTTGGCGGCCGGACCGAAGACATGCGGGAAATGAGCCGCCTGGATCTTGCCCAGCATCACATTGGCATCGGTCACGGCCAGCGGGCCGCCGCGCCGGTAACTGGCCGGGCCCGGGTTGGCGCCTGCGCTCTGCGGCCCCACGCGAAAGCGCGCGCCGTCGTAAGCCAGGATGGAGCCGCCACCCGCCGCCACCGTGTGGATGCTCATCATGGGCGCGCGCATGCGCACGCCGGCCACCTGGGTCTCGAACTCGCGCTCGAACTCGCCCGCGTAATGGCTCACATCGGTGGAGGTGCCGCCCATGTCGAAACCGATCACCCGCTCCATGCCCGCCAGTTCGGCGGTGCGGGCCATGCCCACGATGCCGCCGGCCGGTCCGCTGAGGATGGCGTCCTTGCCCTGGAAGGCATGCGCATCGGTCAGGCCGCCGGAGGACTGCATGAAGAAGAGGCGCACGCCCGGCATCTCGGCCGCCACCTGGTCCACGTAACGGCGCAGGATGGGCGAGAGGTAGGCGTCCACCACCGTGGTGTCGCCCCGGCTCACGAACTTCATCATCGGGCTGGTGCCGTGCGAAGTGCTGACCTGGGTGAACCCGATCTCGCGTGCGATGCGCGCTGCCACTTCCTCGTGCGCCGTGTAGCGGTAGCCGTGCAGGAAGACGATGGCCACGCTGCGCAGGCCGGTTTCGAACTGCGCCTGCAGGTCGCGGCGCAGCGCCGCCTCATTCAGCGGCGTCACGAGCTCGCCCCGCGCACCCATGCGCTCCTCGGCCTCCACCACAGCCGCGTACAGCAGCTCGGGCAGCACGATATGGCGGTCGAACAGGCGTGGCCGGTTCTGGTAGGCGATGCGCAGCGCGTCGCGGAAACCGCGTGTTGTCACCAGCAGGGTGGGCTCGCCCTTGCGCTCCAGCAGGGCGTTGGTGGCCACGGTGGTGCCCATCTTCACGCAGTCCACCTGCTGCGGCGTGATGGGCTCATGAGCTTTCAGACCCAGCAGGTGCCGGATGCCGGCCACCGCTGCGTCGCGGTACTGGTCCGGATTTTCGGACAGCAGCTTGTGCGTGACCAGGCTGCCATCGGGCCGCCGGCCCACGATGTCGGTAAAGGTGCCGCCGCGGTCGATCCAGAACTGCCAGCGGTTTGTTCCTGCCTTCGCCATGCCCGCCTCCATCACAGGGAAGCGGCGGAGCGAGCCGCCTGGTCATAGACACCGGACAAGACCCGCAGCAGACGCGCCAGCTCGCCGATGTCGCGGTTCAGCCCCTCGTCGGCCTTGAGCGCATTGATCAGGCAGCCCTCGCGGATCTCGCGGTAGCGTTGCACGTAACGGCGGCCCTCTTCGGTGGCGGCATAGGTCACTTCCTTGCCGTTCTTGCGCGAAGCCACCACGCCCAGGCCCTGCAGCTTCTTGAGCGAGTAATTGATGAGGTGGGTGTCCTCGACATTCATGATGAAACTGATGTCGGCCAGGCGCTTGTCGCGCGCGCGGTGGGTCACGTGGTGCAGCACCAGCACGTCCAGCGGGGTCAGGTCCTTGAGGCCGGCGGCCGACATGCAGTGCACGATCCAGCGGTGAAAGGCATTGCCCGAGACGATGAGACCGAACTCGAACTCGCTCATCTCGGCGCTGCGCGGCGACACGAGGTGGGCCGAAGACACGATGGGAGAACTGCCCGGGTCGGCGGCGGGCGGGATAGGTTTCTTGGCCATGAACAGCACGCTCCTGGGGCGGTGTGCCCCTCGTTCTGTGACCGATTATAGAAATATAAAAACAATTTGTTGACAATTTGTCAACGTTTAGGGAATATACCTATGCCATCGCTGGCGCCTCACCGTACAGTCACCAGCATCCTTCATCAACCCCTATGGAGTGCCCCATGCAGCGTCGTCATTTCTCTCTCGCCGGTCTCAGCCTGACCCTAGCCCTGGCCGCCGGCAGCGCCCAGGCCCAGACCAAATGGGATCTGGCGGCTGCCTATCCGGCAAGCAATTTCCATTCCGAGAACATGGCCCAGTTCGCGGCCGAAGTGGACCAGGCCACGGGCGGCAAGCTCAAGATCACGCTGCATGCCGGTGCATCGCTGTTCAAGGCGCCCGAAATCAAGCGCGCCGTGCAGGGCGGCCAGGCCCAGGCCGGTGAAATCCTCCTGGCCAACTTCCAGAACGAGTGGCAGATCTACGGTGCCGACGGCCTGCCCTTCCTGGCCGACAGCTACGACGCCTCGGTCAAGCTCTACAAGGCCCAGCGCCCCATGATCGAGAAGAAGCTGGCCGAACAGGGTCTGGTGCTGCTGTACTCGGTGCCGTGGCCGCCCCAGGGCATCTACACCAAGAAGCCCATCAACAGCGCCGCCGACCTCAAGGGCATCAAGTGGCGCGCCTACAGCCCGGCCACCGCACGCATCGCCGACCTGGTGGGCGCCCAGCCCGTCACCGTGCAGGCCGCCGAACTGCAGCAGGCCCTGGCCACCGGCGTGGTGGAGTCCACCATGACCTCGGGCGCCACCGGTGTGGACAGCAAGCTCTACGAGAACCTCAAGTACTACTACGACACCCAGGCCTGGCTGCCCAAGAACATGGTCATCGTGAACAAGGGCGCTTTCGACGCGCTGGACAAACCCAGCCAGGCCGCCCTGCTCAAGGCCGCCGCCACGGCTGAAACCCGTGGCCTGGCCGCCAGCCAACGCGTGAACACCGAGACCCTGGCCAAGCTCAAGGCCAACGGCATGGAGGTGCTGCCCCCCTCGGCCGCGCTCAAGGCCGACCTGAAGAAGGTCGGCGACACCATGCTCAAGGAATGGCTGGAAAAAGCCGGCCCTGAAGGCAAGGCCCTGGTGGACGCCTACCAGCGTTGAACAAAGACCGTTCGCGTTGAGCCTGTCGAAATGCAGCGCATGACAGGCTTCGACAAGCTCAGCCCGAACGGAGATATGCATATGCACCCCACTGCTTGAGCGGGATTTGTGAACACTGCCCCGATCCGCCCCCACATCGCGCGCCGCGCGCTCGACGGCCTGTACGCCACGGGGGGCGTCCTCGCCGCTCTGTGCGTGCTGGCCATCCTGGTCCTGATGATCGGCGCCTCGGTGGGGCGCGTGGCGAACTGGCGCGTGGCCTGGATCAACGACGTGACAGCCTGGCTCTGCGCCGCGGCGGCCTTCCTGGGCATGGCCTACAGCTTTCGCAACGGCGACTTCGTGCGCGTCACCCTGCTGCTGGAATCGGTGAGCCCCGCCGTGCGGCGCTGGCTGGAGGTCGTCTCCCTGCTCATCGCCACCGTGGCCATCACCTACCTGGGCTGGTGGGCCGCGCGTTTCACCTACGACAGCTGGCGCTTCAACGACATCGCCGGCAATATGGTGGCCATCCCGATCTGGATCCCGCAGATGAGCTTCGTGGTGGGTTCCGCCATCCTGGTCATCGCGGTGGTCGATGAATGCGTCGGCGTGCTGCGCGGCGCCAAGCCCAGCTACGTGGCCCGTGTCGAAGAACGCCACGCGCGCGGCGATTTTTCCGAAGAACTCTAAGGATTCCAGATGGGTCTGCTTGAAATCGGGGCCCTGCTGCTCTTCCTCATGCTGCTGATGCTGGCCGGCGGCGTCTGGATCGCCATGACCCTGGCCATCGTGGGCTGGGTCGGCCAGGCCTTCTTCACCAACACGCAGCCCGGCATGAACCTGTTCTCCTCCTTCTGGGAGACCACGGCCAGCTGGGAACTCGCGGCCCTGCCGCTTTTCATCTGGATGGGCGAGATCCTCTACCGCACCCGCCTGTCCGAACAGATGTTCGACGGCCTCTCGCCCTGGCTCTCGCGCGTGCCCGGCCGCCTGATGCACACCACGGTGCTGGGCTGCGGCATCTTCGGCTCGGTCTCGGGTTCGTCCGCCGCCACCTGCGCCACCATCGCCAAGGTCGCCCTGCCCGAGCTGGAACGCCGCGGTTATGACCGCAACATCGCCCTGGGCTCGCTGGCTGCGGCCGGCGGCCTGGGCATCCTGATCCCGCCGTCCATCACCATGGTGGTCTACGCCGTGGCCGCCGACGCCAGCGTGATCCGTCTCTTCCTCGCCGGTTTCCTGCCGGGTTTCCTGCTCATGGCCCTGTTCTCTGGCTACATCATCTGGTGGAGTCTGCGCAACCCGGGCAAGGTGCCGCCGGCCGAGGCGCCCACCAGCTTCAAGGACAAGCTGCGTCGTTCCGGCAGCCTCATCCCCTGCGGCCTGCTCATCGTCTTCATCGTCTGGGTGCTGGTGGCCGGCATCGCCACCGCCACCGAAAGCGCAGCCTGGGGTGTGGTGGGCTCGCTGGCCATCGCCGCGGCCAGCCGCTCGCTGACCTGGCGCAACTTCTGGGACGGCCTGGCCGGCGCCACGCGCGTGAGCTGCATGATCATGTTCATCCTGGCCGGCGCCGCCTTCCTGACCAAGACCATGGCCTTCACCGGCATCCCGCGTGAGCTGGCCGAGTTCGTGCACAGCATGAACCTCTCGGCCTACGGCCTGATCGCCGTGCTGGTCGTGGTCTACCTGATCCTGGGCACCGCGCTGGACGGCATCTCCATGATCGTGCTGACCAGCGCCGTGGTGCTGCCCATGGTGCAGAAGGCCGGCTTCGACCTGGTGTGGTTCGGCATCTTCATCATCATGCTGATCGAGATCGCCGAAATCACCCCGCCCGTGGGTTTCAACCTCTTCGTGCTGCAGAACATGACCGGCGTGGACAGCAACCGCATCGCCCGCGTCACCCTGCCCTTCTTCGCCTGCATGATCCTGGCCATCGTGCTGATTACGCTTTTCCCCTCCATCGTCACCAGCGTGCCGAACTGGCTCATGGGCGTCGAACGCTAAGAGGTGGACGGGGCAGGCGCGCTAAACTCCCCTCATGCTTCCCGTCTTCGCCATCTGCCTCGGCGCCAGCGCCGGCGCGCTACTGCGCTGGCGCCTGGGCCTGTGGCTCAGCACACCCGATGCCCTGCTGCCCTGGGGCACGCTCACTGCCAACCTGGTCGGCGGGTATCTCATCGGCCTGTGCGTGGCCGTGTTCCAGGCCCTGCCCCAGCTCGATCCCGCCTGGCGCCTGCTGCTGGTCACCGGTTTCCTGGGCGCGCTCACCACCTTCTCCAGCTTCTCGGCCGAGGTGGTCGCCATGCTGCAGCAGGCGCGTTATGCGCTGGCCCTGGGCACGGCGGCACTGCACCTCATCGGTTCGCTGCTGCTCACCGTGGCGGGCATCTGGAGCGTGGAGCAGATCCTCGCACGCTGAACCGCAAGGGCGGGCTGCCCCTGGGCGCCGTCCTGACGCTCAGGGCGGATCGACGCCACAGGCATGGGTCGGACTGTCGCAGACCGAAATCCCCAGGCACAAGCCCATCAGGCGGTTACCCGGGCATTCCATGCGCAGGAAGCCCATGCAGGTCGTACTGCAAGTGGTCGTCCCTGGCGGCGGCGGGAAGGGCCGCGACGACAGCCAGCCCCCGATGAACCCGAGGACGGCAAAGATGGACACGATGACGGCCACGACGACGATGGCGAATGCGCCACCCGACGAACCGTCACCTTCGTCATCGCGGGGATCGTCGTCCGGATCGGCTTCTGGTTTCGGCATGATGCGCTCCTCTCATTGCCATGGTCAGGGACCGTTGCGGGTGTAGCAGCCGTCGAAGATGCCGTTGGGCGGCGGCCCCACCCTGGGGTTGACGTGGTTGCGGCAATCGGCCGGGAAGGCGCTCTTGCCCGACCCGCCACAACGGGGCGCGTTGGCACCTGTCACGGATTCGCAGCAGAAAAAACCCTGGCTGTCGCAGGCCAGCATGGCGCTCGGATGCTGATCGATGATGCCGCTCGCACAACCCGGATTGCCCGCCAGACTGAAGCCTGGGATCACGCGCGGGTTGGGGCAAATCTGGGGCTGTACCCCGGAACTGTCCGGCTCGAAGCGCGCATTGACCTGCACGGGGGCTCCATTGAGCGTGACCGAGCAGCCCGTCCGGTTCCCCGTGCAATTGCAGAGGCTGGGTAGCGGGCAATTGCTGGTCCAGCCGATGAAGCGTGAGCCGGACGCGGGCTGCGCCGTCAGCGTGAAGGTCTGGCTTTGCCCCAGCGTGACACTGCAGTCGCTGCCGCAATTGAGGCCCGCAGGCGTGCTGCCGATGCGACCGCTGCCGCTGCCTTCGGGCGCGACGCTGAGCCGGTAGACGCGTTGCGCTCCCAGCGGAATCGTCAGCGGAGCGCTCTCGAAGTCCGGCGAGCCCACCGGTATGCGGGTGTTCGCCGTGATGTTGGACACCGCCAGCATGTAGGACAGGCTGCCAACCCGGCTTGCGGGCGGGCGGATGAGGAGTTGCCACCGGGCCGGATTGGGGTTGGGGTTGATGTTGAGGATGCGGTAGAAGCCGCTCACCGCCGGGTCGGTCCCGGAAGGAATCGCCTCAAAGCGCGGAAGCTCCGCACCGTCGAGTCTGAAGCGCAGGCTGCTGGGATACGGTGCATCCAGGTGCACCTGAAACTCGCCCGACGGAGGCGCGACCGGCAGGATCTCGAAGGTGCCGCTGACGGCGTCTCGCCCCACGTTCACGACGCCGCCGCCCCGTTGCAGCAGGGCCAGGACCTCGGGGCTGCCGGGTGTCCGTGCCGCGGGCGCCGTGTCCAGGACGGGACAACCCGCCAGCAGAAGCAGAAACGAAAGCGAGACGAGCTTGATGACTCTTTGCATGATTTCCCCCTGATTTGCGATGGCGGTGCCTTGCACCTGCCGATTTGTGTTTTGTTCGCAGCCAGAGATATACCGTATGCCTCCTTGAAAGTACAGAAAGATCCGCCACCGCTTACAAATTCGACCCAAAGTGCCGGCCGCCGGCCTGATCTCTCAGGTTTCCACGCCGCCATGCGCCGGACGGGGATACTGATTGACGGCGCTAGGCTGCGGACTCCGCGTTACCATCCGCCTGGGCACCGGTCGCGGGGCCACAGGGCCCGCAAACTTGCGCGACCAGCCAGCACCAGCCAGGAATGCATACCTTCTTGAAGAACGATCCCCAAGCCCCACCGCCGTCGGGCCGCGTCTACCTCGTGGGCGCCGGCCCCGGCGACCCCGAGCTGCTGACCCTGCGCGCCGCGCGCCTGCTGGCCCTGGCCGACGTGCTGGTCTACGACAACCTGGTCTCCGACGGCGTGCTGGCCCTGGCCAACCCCGCCGCGCAGCGCATCTATGCCGGCAAGCGCCGCAATGAACACACCCTGCGCCAGGAGCAGATCAACGCCCTGCTGGTACATCTGGCGCAGGAAGGCAAGCAGGTGGTACGCCTCAAGGGGGGTGACCCTTTCATCTTCGGCCGCGGTGGCGAAGAGATGCAGAAGCTGGTCGAACACGGCGTGCCCTTCGAGGTCGTGCCCGGCATCACGGCCGCCAGCGGCGTGGCCTGCTACGCCGGCATCCCGCTCACGCACCGCGACCACGCACAGAGCTGCCTCTTTGTCACCGGCCACCTCAAGGACGGCAACCCCGAGCTGGACTGGGCCGCCCTCGTGCGCCCGCAGCAGACCGTGGTGATCTATATGGGCCTGAGCGCCCTGCCCGAAATCTGCAAACAGTTGATCAACCACGGCGCGCCGGCCACCCGCCCCATCGCCATCGTGCAGCACGGCACCCTGGCCACGCAACGCGTGCTCACCGGCACCCTGGCAGACCTGCCGGCCAAGGTGGCGCCCAGCGGCTTCTCGTCGCCCAGCCTGCTCATCGTCGGCGACGTCGTGCAGCTGCACGGCGCGCTGGACTGGTTCGACCCCCACAGCGGCGCACAGACGCGCCTGACCCACGACGAGGCTGCGCAGCTGCCGCCCCTGTCACCCCCCGTTTCCAGGAGACCTTCATGAGCGACGCGCTCGACTACCTCGTCCAGGCCCGCCCCGAGGCCATGACCCACTACTTCAGCTTCCTCAAGGACGCCGGCAAGCACCTGGACCCGAAGACCCGCAACCTGATTTCCGTCATCACCAAGGTGGACGCGCAGACCGAGCGGGGCTTTCGCCAGTACCTCAAGCGCGCCCTGCGCGAGGGCTGCACGCCCATGGAGATCATCGACGCCCTGCTCATGGCCTTCCCCACCCTGGGCCTGACCAAGATCGTCTGGGCCACCGACATCATCCTGGCCATGAAGCTGCCGGGCTTCGCCCCCGAGGCCCTGCGCGGTGCGCAGCCCCAGTGGCACGACGTGATGGCGACCACCGACCTGGACGCGGGCGAAGTCAAGCGCATGGACTGCGAAGGCCGCGGCCTCTTCGTCTACCGTGAAGGCGCGGTCTACAAGGTCTACGACAGCATCTGCCCGCACCAGAGCACCGACATCCCGCAGCTTGCACTGCAGGGCCTCACGCTGACCTGCCCCAAGCACGAATGGGCCTTCGACGTGCAGAGCGGCGCCTGCATCAGGAACGGCAAGACGCCGCTGACGCAGATCGAGAGCCGGGTGGAAAACGGGCGGCTGATGGCACGCTGGTGATCGCCTCGGTCACCCGCCCCCACGCTGTGTGTAGAGATCGAAGCGCTGCATGAAAGCGTGGCGCCTGGCCTCGGCAATGCCGCTGAACTCGAACCGCACCTCCAGGCGCGGCAGGCGCACCAGGGCGATGACACGCGGGGCCTGTTCCCGCCACTGCAAGCGCAGTTCGCCGCCGTCGAAGGCCACGCGCGCCGCGCCGTCCTGCAGTTCATACCGGTGATCGCCCACCGCGCGCGGCAGCCAGGCCAGCCACTCGGCCTCGGTGCAGGCCATGTCGCGCTCGAAGAGCTCGGGGTAGAAGGATTGCACGGCGCCGGACCAACCCGCCTCAACCGCCGGCAATCGGCGGCCAGATCGCCAGCACATCGCCCTCGGCCAGGGTACGTGCGGCGCGCTGCTCGGGCGGGATGAAGACGCCGTTGACCAACACCAGGTGCACCAGCTTGTGCGGCAGGCCGTAGGGCTCGACGATCCGGTCAATGGTGTCATCGGGACCGACCTCGATCACCACCTGGTTCGCGCCTTTGGCGTGCGACGGCAGGTAGTCGGTCAGCGAAGCGAAGAGTTTGAAGGTGATCTTCATCAACGGGGATGATAGAGCGTCACGCGCGCCGGCGCGCATCGTCCGCCCCGCTCCATTGGCCCTGCGCCTGCGCGCAGGCCAGATACGCCGGCACCAGCTGCGTCGGGTCCCGGAGCAGTGTGTCCCTCCAGGCGCCCAGCCGGATCTGCCCCTCCACCAGGCCGCGCATCACCCCCACGTGGGCCGTCCAGCCCACGCTGTTGCAGCCCACCAGCACATCGTCCTTGAACTGCAGGCTCAGGTGGCGCCAGGCCGGCGCATCGGTCAGCTCCGCATGCTGGCCGCCGCTCACGCCCTGCCAGTCGCCGAAACTGGTCGAGATCAGGCCCAGGGTATCGAGCACGTTGATCTGCGCGACGCCGCGCAGCACGGCGCGTTTGCCCGGTCTGTTCTGCAAGGCCATATTGAGCGCGGCCACCCGCGCCTGCTCGGCCGCGTTGGGCTGGATGGCGCTCACCACCGTGGTGGCGCTGACCTTGTCGAAGGCCTCGGCGCAGTCGCCTGCGGCGTAGATGCCCGGCACATTGCTCTGCATGTGCTCGTCGGTCAGCACACCCTGCAGGCACTTCACGCCGGACTTTTCCAGGAAGGCGATGGCCGGTTTCACACCGGTGGCGCTGATGACCAGGTCCACGTTGAGCGTCTTGCCGTTGGACAGCTTCACCTCCAGCGTCCTGTCTTTCCCCTGGGTGATGGCCTCCACGCGCGTGCCGGTGTATACCGCCACGCCCTTGGCCTCCACCCACTGCTTGATCATGCCGCCCGCGACCGGCCCCATCATGCGCGGCACCATGCGGTCACCCATCTCCACCACGGTCAGTGCCACGCCGCGTGCGGCCAGCGCTTCCATGATGATGCAGCCGATGAAACCCGCGCCCATCTGCAGCACGCGTGCGCCTTTGGCCGCACGGGACTGGATGGCACGCGCATCGGCCAGCGTCCAGCAGCTCTCCACGCCGGGCAGGTCCATGCCGGGAATCGGCGCGCTCACCGGGTTCGAGCCGGTGGCGATCAGCAGCGTGTCGAACGCCAGGGCCTGGCCCTTGTCCAGCGTGACCTGCTTCGCCTTCGTATCCAGCTGGATGGCCTTGGCCTGCACGGCCTCGACGCGCAGATCGCTGTAGTGGCGCGCACCCTTGCGCAGCAAGGTGCCCTCTTCGCCGATATTGCCCATCAGCAGGTAGGGAATAGCCATGCGTGAGTACGGTGCCTCACGCTCGTCCCCCACCAGCGTGATGCGGTCGTCCGGCGCGTGCTTGCGCAGGGTCTCGGCCGCGATCACGCCGGCCGGACCGGCGCCCAGGATCACATGATGCATATTGGTCTCCAGGCTTTGCCCTTCGGGCGGTGCCACTCACCCCTGCTCTCTCCCCGGCGGGGCGAGGGGGGGGTGCTTACAGCCCCAGGCGCTTCTTCGTGTCCGCTGTGGGCCGGCCTTCCTTGTCCCAGCCGCGCACTTCGTAGTACTTGGGCAGCATCTTGGCCAGTTCGTTGACCTTGCCCTTGGCCGGGCCGGTCTTGGCCGGCTCGGTCAACAGGCGTTTGGGCAGCGAGTCGTCCGCCTTGGTCAGGCCGGCGCGGTTGTTGAACTCACGCTCCATGTTCCAGATGCGCTCGCCGATCGTGGCCAGCTCCTCGGTGGTGTACTGCTCGCCGATGGCCCCCTGCAGCTGGGGCGCCAGGTCGGCCAGACCCCAGGCGAAGGTGGTGAAGATGCACAGGCCCGAGGAATCGAAAGCTGCGGTCGCGTCCTGGAAGGCTTTCACCAGTTCGGGCTTGCCCTCGTGCTCCAGCGGATCGGTCTTCACCGGTATGCCCAGCACTTCCGAGGCAATGGTGTAACCCCGCAGGTGGCAGCCGCCGCGGTTGCTGGTGGCATAGGCCAGGCCGATGCCCTGGATGCCGCGCCCGTCGTAGGCCGGGAACTCCTGGCCCTTGGAGGTCATTGACAGTTCGGGGTGGCCGTACTTGGCCGTCAGGCGCTTGCTGCCCTGGCCGATCTCCTTGCCGAAACCGCGGCCATGCACCGTCTCGTCCACCAGGAAGGCCAGCGCCTTGGCCGAGCCGAAGGGCGCCTCGATGCCGATCTGCTCCTTGGTGAGCACACCCTTTTCATAGAGTTCCATCACGGCGCCCACGGTGGCGCCGAAGCTGATGGGGTCAATGCCTTCCTCGTTGCAGACCATGGTGGCGTACTGCAGGCATTCGAGGTCGTTCACGCCGTTGGCCGCGCCCAGCGCCCAGGCCGCCTCGTACTCCAGGCCGCCCGAGGCGCCCCAGTACTGCGGCTTGTTGGCCACGGTGAAATGGCCCTCGTCCATCTTGCTGACGCGCCCGCAGGCAATGGTGCAGCCGAAGCAGGCCTGGTTGGTCACCAGCTGCTTCTTGCCATCGGTCTTGCGCGGCGTGGCCATGGCCTCGGCGGAAATGTCCTTGGCCCCTTCGAACTGCACGTCCTGGTGGTTGCGCGTGGGCAGCGCCCCCACCTCGTTGATCACGTTCATCAGCACCTGGGTGCCGTAAGCCGGCAGGCCCTGGCCGGTGACCGCGTTGTCCTTGAGGATCTGCTTCTTCTCCCTGACCGCCTTCATGAAGGCCTGGGGGTCGCGGATATTGCCCACACCCTTGGTGCCACGCACGGCAATCGCCTTCAGGTTCTTGCTGCCCATCACCGTACCCACGCCCGAGCGGCCGGCCGCGCGGTGCAGGTCGTTCACCACGGCGGCGAACAGTACGCCGTTCTCGCCCGCCTTGCCGATGCTGGAGACACGCAGCAGCGGATCCTGCAGGCCCTTCTTCAGCGCCTCCTCGGTCTTCCAGACGCTCTGGCCCCAAAGGTGGCCGGCATCACGCAGCTCGGCCACGTCGTCGTTCACGTACAGGTAGACCGGCTTCGGGCTCTTGCCTTCGAAGATCACCATGTCCCAGCCGGCCATCTTGAACTCGGCACCCCAGTAACCGCCCGAGTTGGAGCATGCGATGGCGCCGGTCAGCGGGCTCTTGGTGATGACGGTGTAGCGCCCGCCGGTGGAGGCCATGGTGCCGGTCAGCGGGCCGGTGGCCCAGATGATCTTGTTACCAGGCGAGAGCGGGTCGACCTTGGCGTCCACCTCTTCCACCAGGTATTTGGAGCCCAGGCCGCGCGAGCCCAGGTAGGCGTGCGCCCAGTCCATGTTCAGCGGCTCCGACTTCACGGTGCCCTTCGTCAGATCGACGCGGAGAATTTTTCCTGCCCAAGACATGATGCTTCTCCTTAAGTCGCAGAGGGTTGGTTGCCGAGCTTGTTGGCCCACTGTTCCATCTTGCCCAGGCCGGTCCAGTTGGCGTCGATGAAGGTGATGGCCCCGGTCGGGCAGGCGTCGGCACAGGCCGGGTCGCCGCCGCACAGGTCGCATTTCTGCACTTTGCCGGTTTCCTGCACGTAGTTGATGGTGCCGAAGGGGCAGGCGATGGTGCAGACCTTGCAACCCACGCAGGTGGACTCGTTCACCACCTTGGCGCCGGTCTCCTTGTTGACCGTGATGGCTTCCACCGGGCAGGCGTGCAGGCACCAGGCCTCGTCGCACTGCGTGCAGGTGTAGGGCACTTTCTTGCCAGTGTGGTGGAAGTCGAACACCTTGATGCGCGACTTGGCGGTGGCGAAAGTGCCGTAGTTCTCAAAGGAACAGGCCATTTCGCACTGCAGACAGCCGGTGCACTTGTCTGCGTTGATGTGCAACACCTTTTGCATATGCGTCTCCTGGGTATTCGTGCCGGGGGGCACTTTGCCTATGAACCGTTGTGCATACGATTCTTGGAGTCCCCACCCCAGGACGGACTAGGGAGAACCCTAGTGTGCTTTGCCTCCCCCACGGTTTTTTCTCAAAATGGAACACCCCCCCGAAAGACCAAAGGCTGGCATGATGCGCCTCAGGAACGAACCGTCGTCGACCGCCGCCATGCACGCCACGCCCTCCACCCCACCCGTCTCACGCATGACCCGCATCTCGCAGGCGCGCCAGATGGTCATGCAGGAATCATCGTCCCTGGCTGCAGGTCTGGTCGAGCCCTGGATCGTGCAAAGCTGGCAGCGCTGCCTGAGCCGCGGCCAGCGCCCGCAAGACACCGTGAGCTTCGAAGCCGTGGGCACCTCCGTCATGCGCCAGGCCTCGGAAGCCAACCACACGCTGATGCAGGCCGCGCGCCCCGTCCTCAAGCAGCTCGGCAGCGTACTGGCCGACACCCGCTACTTCGCCATCCTCACCAACCACGAGGGCGTGGTGATCGACACCGACGGCCCCATCGACCGCAGCGACCGGCGCGCCGCCCTCATCACCCGCGTCGGTGTGGACCTCTCGGAAAAAAGCGTGGGCACCTCGGCCATCGGCGCCGCGCTGCGCGAGCTGCAGCCCGTGTGGCTGCACCGCGGTGAACACTTCTTCCAGGACACCTCGGTCTACAGCTGCGCCGGTGCCCCCCTCTTCGGGCCCGACGGCCGCTGCGTCGGCATGCTCGACCTCACCGGGGTGGAAGCCGCCGAACGCCCGGAGTTGCGCCACCTGGCCACGCACACCGCGCGCCGCATCGAAAACGCCCTGCTGCTGCAGCGCCCCTACCGCCTGCTGCTGCGCCTGAACTGGTGCGGCCTGCCCCTGGGCGACGACGCCGACGGCCTGCTCACCCTGGACGCCGATGGCCGCGTCTGCGCCGCCAACCGCGCCGCACGCCAGCTGCTGCCCATGCTCAACACCCAGGGCATGGAACTGCATGGCCGCGACCTCTTCGCCCTGCCCTGGGAAATGCTGTTCGACGCTGCGCGCAAGGGCAGTGCCATCGAAGTGCCCCTGTGGTCCGGCCTGCGCCTGCAGGCCCAGGCCCACCTGGTCCCGCAGAACATGCCCGCCGTGCAACGCACGACCTTGCAGAGCGTATCGGCCGCCGCCATGCGCCCGTTGAAGGAACTGGAAACCGACCTGATCCGCAAGGCCGTGGAAGAGGCCCGGGGCAACGTGGCCCAGGCCGCGCGCAACCTGGGCATCAGCCGCGCCACGGTCTACCGCAAGCTCGGCACCCGCGGCTGAAACACCCGCAGCGCGCCCCATAAAAAAGGGAGGCCCATGGCCTCCCTCGTGACGTCCGCAGAACGGTCTTCGCTCAGACCAGGCCTTCGGCCTTCATCGCCGCCTGCACGGACGGGCGCGCGCCCACGCGGGTCATGTAGGCCGCCAGGTTCGGCAGGGCGCTGATGTCGATGGCCACGCGCCTGGTCCAGTTCGCCACGGTGTACAGGTAGGCGTCGGCGACGCTGAAGTCCGCGCCCATCAGGAAGTCCTTGCCGGCCAGCTGCTCGTTCACGTACTTCAGGCGGCGCTCGATGTTGGCGCGGCAGAAATCCTTCCACTCCTGCGGCGCGGCCGGGTTGAACAGGGGGCTGAACTGCTTGTGCAGTTCGGTGCCGATGAAGGTCAGCCAGCCCTGCATGCGGTAACGCTCCACCGTCCCGTTGGCCGGGGCCAGCTTTTTGGCGGGCTGGCTGTCGGCCAGGTACTGCACGATGGCCGGGCCTTCGGTCAGCACGCTGCCGTCGTCCAGCTGCAGCGCCGGCACATAACCCTTGGGGTTGATGGCCAGGTAGTCGGCGCCCGAGGCCGTCTTCTTTTCCTTGAGGTCAACGGCTTCGGTGTCGTACTTCAGGCCCAGCTCCTCGAGCACGATGTGGGGGGACATGGAACAGGCGCCGGCCTTGAAAAAGAGCTTCATGGTGTAGTCTCGTTAGGGGTTGATGCATGCACGCACCCGGAAAGGGCGCGTTACGGAAAGCCATGACAGTGTAGGCAAACCGCGTCGGGCTTGCAGCGGCCGCTGCAATACCCCACCCAAGGGCCAGCCCCGTCACCGGTCCAGGCGTTGCTGCAGGAAAGCCTCGAACTCGGCGATCGGCAGCGGGCGGCTGAAGAGGTAACCCTGGTAGGCATGGCAGCCCAGGCGGGACAGGAAGTCGCGCTGGGCCTCGATCTCCACCCCCTCGGCGATCACCAGCAGGCCCATGCTCTCGGCCAGCACCACCACCATGCGGGCGATGGCGGCGTCGTTGCTGTCGACCAGGATGTCGCGCACAAAACCCTGGTCGATCTTGAGCTGGTCCAGCGGCAGGCGCTTGAGGTAGGACAGGGACGAATACCCCGTGCCGAAATCGTCCAGCGAGAAACCCCCGCCCTGCGCCTTCAGCGCCATCATCTTGGCGATGCTGGCCTCCACATCGCTCACCAGCAGGCTCTCGGTCAGCTCCAGCTTGAGCCGCCGTGGGTGGGCCCCCGTGCGGCGCAGGATGCGCAGCACCTGCTCCACGAAATCGGGTTGGCGCAACTGGCTGGCAGAGAGGTTCACCGCCATCGTCAGGTGCTCGGTCCCGGGCTGGTCGGCCCAGCGCGCCAGCTGGGTGCAAGCGGTTTCCAGCACCCACAGGCCCAGCGGCAGGATCAGGCCGGTCTCCTCGGCCAGGGGGATGAACTCGGCTGGCGAGACCAGGCCGCGCTGCGGGTGCTGCCAGCGCACCAGCGCCTCCACACCCGACACCCGGTCCCGCCCCACCACCTGCGGCTGGTAATGCAGCACAAACTGCTGCGCCTGCACCGCCTCGCGCAGGCGCTCCTCCTGCGCCGCGCGCTCGGCCACCAGGGCCTGCATCTTCGGGTCGAAGAAATGCAGCGTGTTGCGGCCCTGCGTCTTGGACTGGTACATGGCAAGGTCGGCCTGTTTCAGCAGGTCCTCCATGGAGGTCTGGTGGCCGGTGAAGAGCACCACACCGATGCTGGGCGTGCTGCGGTTCTCGCGCCCTTCCAGCTGGTAAGGCTGGCGCAGCACGGCCAGGATCTTCTCGCCCGCCTGCTCGGCCTGCGTGGCCGCCTCGGTGGCCTGCTCGCTCAGGCCTTCGAGCATCACCACGAACTCGTCGCCGCCCAGCCGCGCCACGGAATCACCCTCGCGCACGCAGCTGACCAGGCGCTCGGCCACCCGCTGCAGCAGCTGGTCGCCCATGTCGTGCCCCAGCGTGTCGTTCAGGGTCTTGAAGTGGTCCAGGTCGATGAACATCAGCGCCCCGTGGCGCTGGCTGCGCGCGCTGGAGGCCAGGGCGTGCTGCAGCCGGTCCATCAGCAGGCGCCGGTTGGGCAGCTGCGTCAGCGGGTCGACGAAAGCCAGGCGGGTGATCTCCTCCTGCGCCGCCTTGCGTGCCGTGATGTCCGATTCGGAGGTCACCAGGTGCGTGATGGCCCC
>JBEIPS010000123.1:0-4972 GCA_040376915.1 Hylemonella sp. | reverse complement strand
TCCGACGGACGTGCAGGCCTGGCCCTGGCGGTGACGCACATCGCCGCCGCGGCCGGCGCGCTGGCCTGGATGGCGGGCGAGTGGCTGGTGCGGCGGCGCCCGTCCCTGCTGGGCCTGTGCTCGGGGCTGGTCGCCGGCCTGGTGGCCATCACGCCGGCCGCCGGCTTTGTCACGCCGCGCAGCGCGCTCTTCATTGGTGCTGTGGCAGGCCTGGCCTGCTACTGGGGCGCGACCGGCCTCAAACGCATGCTCAGCGCCGACGATTCGCTCGATGTCTTCGGTGTGCACGGCATCGGCGGCATTGTCGGCTCGCTCATGACGGGTCTGCTGGCCAGCAAGGCCATCTCCGGGGTGGAGGGCAGCGTCATGGTGCAGCTCGTGGGCGTGGTCGCGGTCATGGCCTACAGCGCCGTGGTCAGTGCCGTGCTGCTGCTGCTGATCAAGTCGACCCTCGGGCTGCGTGTGGACGAGCGCTCCGAAGTGACCGGACTGGACATCTCCCAGCATCGTGAACACATGGGGAGCTAGGCATCGCTCCCGCACCCTTCGTTCGCACCTGAGTAAATTGCATGAACAGGCAGGCCCACCATGCTTGAGAGCGAGAAACTGGCGATCGCCGCCCATCTGCACGTCCTGCTGCGGCGCAAGACCGGACGTGTCACGGACACCGAATGGATGGCCAGCAACGTGGAATATGCCGTGGAGGTGGTGCGCTTTGCGCGCACCAGCGCCCAGGAAGACGGCCACCCGGATCTGGCGGAATGGGCAGACAAGCTCGAAGCCGCGCTGGCCCTGGGTGAGCGCGGCCGCCGCAAGGCCAGCCCGATCGGGTTCGTGGAGACGTTGACGCCACCGCCAGGTGCGGACGCCGAGGCCCAGCGTTATGTGCGGGGGATCCGCTAGCTTGCGTCCGCGATCATCCAGTGCGCCGCACGCTCGGCGATCATCAGCGTCGGCGAGTTGGTGTTGCCGCTGGTGATGGTGGGCATGACACCGGCATCGGCGACGCGCAGGCCGCGGATGCCGCGCACGCGCAGCTGCGGGTCCACCACCGCCATCGGGTCGTCAGCACGCCCCATGCGGGTGGTGCCCACCGGGTGGAAGATGGTCGTGGCAATGTCGCCGGCCAGGCGCGCCAGCTCCTCGTCGCTCTGGTACTGCGTGCCGGGCTTCCATTCCTCGGGCTGGTACTTCGCCAGGGCGGGTTGTTCCACGATGCGGCGCGTCACGCGCAGCGAGTCGGCCGCCACCTTGCGGTCCTGCTCGGTGCTCAGGTAGTTCGGCGCAATCGCCGGTGCGTCCTCGAAGCGATTGCTGCGGATCTGGATGCTGCCGCGGCTGGTCGGGTTCAGGTTGCAGACGCTGGCGGTGAAGGCATTGAAGCCGTGCAGCGGCTCGCCGAAGGCGTCCAGCGACAGCGGTTGCACGTGGTATTCGAGATTGGGCCAGGCCAAAGAGGGGTCGCTCTTGGTGAAGGCGCCCAGCTGGCTGGGTGCCATGCTCATGGGCCCGCTGCGCTTGAAGGCGTACTCCAGGCCGATCATGGCCTTGCCCCAGAGTGAATTGGCCATGGTGTTGAGTGTCTTGACGCCCTGTACTTTGTAGACGGAGCGGATCTGCAGGTGGTCCTGCAGATTGGCGCCCACGCCGGGCAGTTCGTGCACCAGGGGCACGCCATGTTGACGCAGCAGCTCGGCGGGGCCGATGCCCGAGAGCTGCAGGATCTGCGTGGAGCCCACGCTGCCCGCGGCCAGCACGACCTCGCGCGTGGCAGTCACGGTCACCATTTCCTGGCCGGTCCAGACCTGCGCACCGGTGCAGGCCTTGCTGCCATCCGCCGCGGTTTCGATCACCAGCTGCGCCGCCTGGGCCGAAGTCCAGAGTTCGAAGTTGGGTCGGCCGTAGCAGGTCGGGCGCAGGAAGGCCTGGGCCGTGTTCCAGCGCCAGCCGCTTTTCTGGTTGACCTCGAAATAACCCACGCCCTCGTTGTTGCCGCGGTTGAAATCCTCACTGGCCGGGATGCCGGCCTGTTGCGCGGCCTGGGCAAAGGCGTCCAGCACATCCCAGCGCAGACGCTGCTTCTCGATGCGCCATTCACCACCGGTCTGGTGGTGGCGCATGAGCTTGCGGTAGAGGTCGGTCGGCTGCTTCGCGGTGTCAAGCAGCTCGGTGGGTACGCCCTTGCTGCCGTGCAGGGCATCGGCCCCCTTGTAGTAGTTCTCGTGGTGCTTGAAGTAGGGCAGCACCTGGTTCCAGCGCCAGCTGTCTTCGCCGGTCAGCTGTGCCCACTGGTCGTAGTCACGCGACTGGCCGCGCATATAGATCATGCCGTTGATGCTGGAGCAGCCGCCCAGGGTCTTGCCGCGCGGGTAGCGCAGGCTGCGGCCGTTGAGTCCGGCGGCGGGCTCGGTGTTGTAGAGCCAGTCGGTGCGCGGGTTGCCGATGCAGTAGAGGTAACCCACGGGGATGTGGATCCAGTGGTAGTCGTCCTTGCGGCCTGCCTCGATCAGCAGCACGCGCTTGCTTGCGTCCATGCTGAGCCGGTTGGCCAGCAGGCAGCCGGCGGTGCCGGCGCCGATGATGATGTAGTCGAAAGTGGTATCGCTCATGGTCTCCTCTCCGCATCGCGCAACAAGACGTCGCGTGCAAGGGTTTTTTATTCAGGGCCACCGCGGAACCGGCTTTGCCGGGCCGCTGGTGGCGTCCCCCTTTGGGGGA
This sequence comes from Hylemonella sp., assembly GCA_040376915.1. Taxonomy (GTDB): domain Bacteria; phylum Pseudomonadota; class Gammaproteobacteria; order Burkholderiales; family Burkholderiaceae_C; genus Hylemonella. Next base: position 2,254 of record JBEIPS010000123.1, on the reverse strand, counting down.
AGGCGGCCTTCGGGCCGACTCAGGGGGTTACTTCGATACTGGCATGGCGAACTCGGCCCCCTTCGAAATGCTTTCGGGCCAGCGCTGCATGATGGACTTCTGCTTGGTATAGAAGCGCACGCCTTCTTCGCCATAGGCGTGCATGTCGCCGAACAGTGAACGCTTCCAGCCACCAAAACCATGCCAGGCCATGGGCACCGGAATCGGCACATTGATGCCGACCATGCCCACCTGGATGCGGTGCGAGAACTCGCGCGCCACATGGCCGTCGCGGGTGTAGCAGGACACGCCGTTGCCGAACTCGTGGTCGTTGATGAGTTTCACGGCGGTGGCGAAGTCCGGCACGCGCACGCAGGACAGTACGGGGCCGAAGATCTCTTCCTTGTAGATGCGCATGGAGGGCGTGACCTGGTCGAACAGTGTGCCGCCCAGCCAGAAGCCCTGGTCGCAGCCTGCGCCGGCGGCCTTGCCCTTGAAGCCGCGGCCATCGACCAGCAGCTTGGCGCCTTCCTTCACGCCCTGTTCGATGTACCCCGTGATGCGCTGGTGCGCGACGCCGGTGACGATGGGGCCCATCTCGGCGTCCAGCTCCATGCCGTTCTTGATCTTCAGCGTCCTGGTCCGCTCGATGAGCTTGGGCATGATCTTGTCGGCCACGTCACCGACCAGCACCGCCACCGAGATCGCCATGCAGCGCTCGCCAGCTGACCCAAAAGCCGCGCCGATCAGACCGTCGATGGCCTGGTCCAGGTCGGCGTCGGGCATGACCACCATGTGGTTCTTGGCGCCACCCAGGGCCTGCACGCGTTTGCCGTGGTGCGCGCCGGTCTCGTAGATGTAATTGGCAATGGGTGTGGAGCCCACAAAACTCACGGCCTTCACGTCCGGGTGGGCCAGCAGCGCGTCCACGGCTTCCTTGTCGCCCTGCACCACGTTGAAGACGCCGTCGGGCAGGCCTGCCTTTTTCAGCAGCTCGGCCATCAGCAGAGCGGGGCTGGGGTCGATGGGGCTGGGTTTGAGCACAAAGGTGTTGCCGCAGGCGATGGCCACGGGGTACATCCACATGGGCACCATGACCGGGAAGTTGAAGGGCGTGACGCCCGCCACCACACCCAGGGGCTGGCGCATCGTCCAGTTGTCCATGCCGGTGGAGACCTGCTCGGTGTAGTCGCCCTTGAGCAGCTGCGGAATGCCGGTGGCGAATTCCAGGATCTCGATGCCGCGCGTCACCTCGCCTTGCGCGTCGGTGAACACCTTGCCGTGCTCGGCCGTGATCAGGCGCGCGAGCTCGTCGCGGTGCTGGTTCATGAGCTCGAGGAACTTGAAGAGGATGCGCGCGCGGCGCAGCGGCGAGGTGTCGGCCCAGGCGGGAAAGGCGGCTTGCGCGGCGGCCACGGCCTGGCCGACCTCGGCTGTATTGGCCAGCGCAACGCGTCCGCTCACGGCGCCCGTGGCCGGGTTGTAGACGTCCTGGGTGCGGCCCGAACTGCCGGCGGTGTTCTGGCCGCCGATGACGTGGCCAATATTTGTAATGCTCATGATGTTGTCTCCTGGGAATGCGCAAGTGTCAGGGAAGTCGGGGCGCTTTTCCAATGAGTTGCCCTCAAGGGTGATATAAATATTCCAAATATGACAGCAGCGCCCGAACTCCAAGCCCTGCGCGCCTTCGTGGCGGTGGCGCGAGAGGGCAATGTATCGCGTGCGGCCACCCGCCTGCACCTGAGCCAGCCCGCCGTGAGCCTACAGCTCAAGGCTCTCGCCGAACTTACAGGCTTGCAGCTCTTCACGCGCACGCCGCACGGCCTGGCCCTCACGCCCGATGGCGCAGCCCTGCTGCCGCAGGCCGAGAAGGCCCTGGCCGCGCTGGCCGACTTCAGCCAGGCCGCGCAAAGCCTGCACAGCACGGTGCGCGGGCGCCTGCGCATCGGCACCATCCTCGACCCCGAGTTCATCCGCCTGGGCGCCTTTCTCAAGGAGCTGGTGGAGAGCGCGCCGCAGATCGAGACCGAGCTGCGCCAGGGCATGAGCGGTGAGGTGCTGGCCCAGGTGCAGCGCGGCGAGCTTGATGTGGGCTTTTACCTCGGCCTGCCCGGCGAGATGGGCGATGACGAGGCCTATGAGCTGCGCGAACTCTCGCGCTTCACCTACCGCGTGCTCGCGCCCGCGGGCTGGGGCGAACAGGTGCTGGGCCGCGACTGGAAGGCGCTGGCCGCGCTGCCCTGGATCGCCACGCCCCCGGCCTCGGCCCACCACC